>JBOGJN010000217.1:0-13535 GCA_050745445.1 Thermoanaerobaculia bacterium | reverse complement strand
CGGCGCTTTACGACGCCGTGATCCTGGGGCTTTACCAGTTCCGCGCTCTCGAGGGGCGAAAGGCTCTGGTGGTCATCACCGATGGAGACGACAACCGTTCGCACGTGGAATTCGAGACGCTTCTGCGTTACGCGCGTTCGGCGGGGGCGCCGATCTACTTCATCGCCGTCAACATCCCGATCACGGACTTCAAGGCCCGCAAGGTGATCCGCCAGATCGCGAGCGACTCCGGTGGCGATGTCTTCTCGATCGGGAGCGCCGCAAAGATCGGAGAAATCACCAAAAAAATCGAGGAAGAGCTGCGCTCGCAATATGTGCTCGCCTTCCGCAGCGATTCGGGCAAGCCCCCGGGCGAGTATCGAGCGGTCACCGTCGCGGTCGCCAAACCGGGAATCTCCACCCGAACGATCCGGGGGTATATCCCCTGAGGAAATTTGTGATTTGTGATTTGTGATTTGTGATTTGTGATTTGTGAATTGTGATTTGTGATTTGTGAATTGCGATTTGTGAATTGCGATCAAGGCGAGCAGAAATTCTTTTCCGCCCTAATCACCAATCACCAATTCCCCACCAGGTAGTGTCGCGCGCCGCGGCCCAGTAGCCTGGCGGGAACTCCGGCCTTTGAGAAATTCCCGATCTCGCGTTCGGGCACGACGGCCAGGATCTTTCTGCCGCCCTTCCACGCCGACCAGAACCTCTCCTGCGACCAGAAGAGGGCGTCCCGGACGTTCGGGCTCCGCTCAAACTGCGGCTCAAGCTCTCCCACATACTCGGCCAGAGGCACCGGATGTTTGAGCTCCCACGGCAGGCCCTGGACGTAGGTCCGGTAGCAAACGATTTCCGCGCTGTGCCGCTCTGCGGCTGTTCTTGCCGTGCGGGAAAGATCGTGAAGGGCGGTGGCGGTCGGAACACGCGGCCAGGCCACGGCCAGGGAGAGATAGAAACCCGCCCAGCCTGCCGCAAACGCTGCCAGTGCGAGGGCGGCGCCCCGGCGCGAGAGGAAGGAGGCCATCCAGGTGCCGGCGAGAAGTGCCGCGCCGCCGCAGAGGATGATCGCGAAAAGGCCGTAGTCTCGGATCCATTGCCGGGCCGTCGGGTGGAGCGCGAGGCCCAGGACGAGGAGCGTTGCGAGCAGCGCGCAGAAGCGCCAGCGGCGGGCTGCGGAGGCCCCGCCCGAGATCCCCCGCGCGGCGAGGGCGGCCGCGGCGGGAAATGCCGGCAGAAGGTACGGAGGGAGCTTGCTCCTCGAAATCGAGAAGAAGAGGAAGACGACCGAGAACCAGAGAAAAAAGAAGAGCGTGTCGGGTTCCTCTCGAGCCGGACGGGCGCCGCGCAAGCCGCGCAGCCCGGAGAAGAAAAAGGGGAGTGCCGGCAGAAAGCCGCCCAGAAAGATCAGGGCGAAGTAATAGATCGGACCTTCGCGGTGCGCCACCGGTGTGGCGAACCTCTGGAAATGCTCGTGGATGAAAAAGAACTGGAGAAAGCCCGGGCTGCGCCTCTCCGTGAGATAGAACCAGGGTGTGGCCACGAGCAGAAACACGGGCAGGGCCGGGGAAAGCAGCAAAGAGTCCAGCAGACGCAGGCGTCGCGTCGCGAGACACCAGACGAGCAGAATCCCGCCGGGCAGGACGACACCGACGAGTCCCTTCGTGAGGAAGGCTCCCGCGGCCGCAAGCCCGGTCAAGGCGGCGAGGCCCATGGTCGGTCGCCCCGATTCCCGCCGCCGCAGAGTCGCATGCGCGGCAAAGAGCGTGGCCGCGAGGAAAAAGGTCAGCGGTCCGTCGGTCAGGTTGACGCGGGAGAGCGAGAAGCCAAGCGGCGAAGAAAGATAGAAGATGCCGGCGGCAAGGCCGGTCTCCTTGCCCCAGGGGGCCGCGAGGCAAAAGACAAGCAGGAGAACGGTGCCAAGCCCGGCCAGGCGTGTGGGCAGGCGCGCCGCCCATGGCGTTTCTCCGAAGAGATGGATCGAGGCCGCGTTGGCCCAGTAGAGAAGGGGAGGCTTCTCCAGATAGGGAACGCCGTTCAACCGCGGCGTGACGAAGTCGCCCGCCGCGAGCATCTCCCGCGGGATCTCGGCGTATCGGGCCTCATCCGGCTCGGCCAGCCATGATTCCGGAGGCTCCAGCCACACGGCCGCGAGCAGGGCAAGAAGAGCCACGAGGAGCAGGCGCTCTTTCGCCTCGAACGGCAGCCAGGGGCGGCGCGGGGAGTCCTGCACCGTCCCGCGATTATCGGCCGGTTCGGACGCGGACGCGGTAGGTGAGCTCCGCTTGCCCGCCCGCGGGAACCGGCACGGCGAACTCAACCACGCGGGCGCTCCTGCGGCTCCCGGGAATGGAGGACTGGATAAGCGTCCAATCTCCGGGGAAGTTCTCGCGCACGATCACCGTCGCCGCCTCTTTCTTTCGGCTCGTGATCGTCGTTTCGAAGCCGGATTCGGTCTTCCGGGGCGAAAGCTGCTGGAAGCTTGACTGGCGCCGGCGGGCCGTCAAGTCGAAGGCCTCCGAGGTCTCGATCTCGAAGTCGGTTTTCTCCGGCGTGTGCGCAATGCGGTCCTCGCCGGTGAAGACAGAGTCTGCGCCGGCATAGATGCGCACCGTGCCGGCGGGCAGCGCCGCCTCGATTGTCTTTGCCCCGACGTGGTAGACGACCTCGACCGGTAGCGACTGGCTCTCGGCGTTCTCACCGAGTCCGTAGGTCGTGCGCACGAGGTAGCGCTTCTCGACGGGAACCTCCACGCTCGCGGCCAGAGGAAACGTGGTCCGCCCCTGCGCCAGACTCCCGGGTGAGGCAAGCTCATACATTCGCGACTCGGAGACGGGAACCGAGGGCTCAACCGCCACTTCCGCCGCCGCGTACCGGAGCGCTGTGGCAGGTGTGCGTGGACCGGTCGAGGCGCGCAGGACGCCCGCCAGCAGCCGCAACCGCGTCGGCGCAAACTCCGCCCCGCTCCGGTTCTCGATCTGGAACCAGCCTTCGAGGCGTCCGCTCCTTTCGTCGGGAGCGAGCGTTAAGGCGTAGTCGGCCTCCCAGTTGATCTCACCGACGAGGTAGCGGGAGGTGATCTCGCGGGGGCCCGCCCATTCGCTTTCAAGCTTCAAGCGCACGCGCCCGAGCCGGGCCGCGCCCGGTGTGCCTCCCGGCAGAACCAGCCGCGCTCCTGGCTCGCCGTACACGAGATCCGCTCCCTCGCGCAAGAGGACATGCTCCGGGTCGTCTCCGAAGACAGCGACGACTTCCGCCTCTGTCGAGCCGCCGCCCGCGGGCCGCTCGATCCGGATGCGCTTGCCCTCGAGCCCTGTAAGCCAGCTTCGGCTCTCCGAGGGGAGAGCGGAGGTCAGCCCCCGCCACCGCACCTTGGCTTCCCTTGCGTTGGTCAGGCTCCAGGTCTCCGTGCGGGCTGAGGATGCGACGCCGCTCCGGGAGAGAAGGACTTCTCCCGCGGGCAGGTTAGAGCGGCGCGTCTCTGAGACCAAGGCAAGGTTCTGGTTGGTCAAGACGAGTTCCTGACGGATGGTCTCGCCCGTCTCGATCTCGGCCGGCACGGCTGGCCGTGCGAGCCCGGTCGTACCAAGCCCCAGGACGAACAGCGCACGCGAGATGGCGCGGAGCAAGGGTTCCTCTCTTCTCCAGCCCGGGAGTTTACCTTGAGAGCGTGCCGGCCCGGTGAAGGCCGGGGACGCGCCCTCCATGCTAAGATTCGCGCCGTTTTGTCGGTGGACAACCGCTCCCGTTGGGCCCTGGTGCTCGGGGCCTCCTCCGGTTTCGGCGAGGCCTGCTCGCTCGCCCTCGCGAAGGCCGGCTGGAACATCTTCGGAGTCCATCTCGACCGCAAGGCGACGCAGGCAAATGCCGACCGGATCGTGGCCGAGATCGCCGCGGTCGGCCGCAAGGCTGAGTTTTTCAACGTCAACGCGGCCGACGACGGCAAGCGCGCGGAGGTGGTGGCCGCCATTGCGCGGACCTGCGGTGACGCTGCTCCCGAGGACCGGGTCACGGTGATGCTCCACACGCTGGCCTTCGGCACCTTGAAGCCGTTCTTTGCCTCCTCACGCGAGACCTCGATCGCCAAGGCGCAGCTCGAGATGACGCTCGACGTGATGGGCAACTCGCTCGTCTACTGGACGCAGGACCTCTTTTTCGAGAAGCTGCTCGCCCCCGGGGCGCGGATCTTCGCCATGACGTCCGCGGGGGATCACATCGTCTGGCCCTCCTACGGGGCCGTGTCCGCCGCGAAGGCCGCTCTGGAGTCTCACGTGCGCCAGCTCGCCGTTGAGCTCGCCCCGCACCGTGTGGCCGTCAACGCGCTGCGGGCGGGTGTCACAGACACACCGGCGCTACGCAAGATCCCCGGCAACGAGGAGATGATCGAGCGGGTCAGCCGGATGCATCCGGCGGGGCGGATGACGCGGCCCCTGGACGTGGCGGGTGCGCTGGTCGCGCTCTGTGCCGAGGGGGCCGGCTGGGTGAGCGGCAACGTCATCGGTGTGGACGGGGCCGAAGACGTCGCGGGCGGACGGTGAAATTGCGTCGAGCGTCGCGAGTCCAGAGCCGAGGGTCAATCCGAAATCCGAAATCCGAAATCCGAAATCGAAAGGCTCCCGCCTTCGGCTTCGTCGAGGAAAGGGCTGGCATTCGGGAGTTCCGGCTGGCCTCGAACGGGCTCAAGGTTCTCCTTCTGCAGAACCGGGTCGCACCCGTCGTCACCTTTGCCGTCGTCTACCACGTGGGAAGCCGCAACGAGGCCGTCGGCCACACGGGCGCGACCCATCTGCTGGAACACCTGATGTTCAAGGGCACGCCGGAGTACAACCGGAAAAAGGGAACCGCAATCGCGGCCGTGCTCGAGGCCTGTGGCGCTCGTTTTAACGCCACGACCTGGTTTGACCGGACAACCTACTACGAGACACTTCCCTCCGACCAGTTCGAGATCGCGGTTCGGATCGAGGCCTCGCGCATGCGCCGTTGCCTCCTGCGGGACGAGGACCGGCAGCCCGAGATGACCGTCGTGCGCAACGAGTTCGAGCGCGGCGAAAACTCCCCCTTTCAGGTCCTCTACAAACAGTCCTTCGCGGTGGCCTTTCGCGAGCACCCGTACCACCATCCGACCATCGGCTGGCAAAGCGACATCGAAGGCGTCACGACCCAGCGTCTGAAGGAGTTCTATGACGTCTTCTATAACCCGAACAACGCGACCGTGATGGTGATCGGCGACTTCGAGGAGGCGCAAGCGCTTTCGACGATCGAGCGGCATTTCGTGCGGATTCCGCCTTCGCCGCGCCCGATCCCGCAGGTCTACACCGTCGAGCCGCCGCAGGAGGGAGAGCGTCGCTTCCTGATCAAGCGCTCCGGACAGGTCGTCTGGTGCGCGCTCTCGTGGAGGAGCGTGGAGGCCCGACATGGCGACACGCACGCGCTGGCGCTTCTGGGAAATATCCTCGGAGGAGGATTGACGTCCCGCCTCTACCAGGCCCTTGTGGAGTCGAACATGGCGCTCTCGGTGATGGTCGTGCCCTGGCAGTTGCGTGATCCCGGCCTCTTTTCGGTCTTTGCCCCGGCGCGCCCCGGGGTCGAGCCCGCGACCCTGGAGTCCACGATCCGCCAGGAGGTCGCGCGGCTGGCACGCGAGGGGGTCACGGAGGCCGAAACTGAGAAGGCGCGCAGACAGCTCGAGGCCGAGATCATCTTTGACCGCGATTCGACCGACCAGATCGCAGCCTCGCTCTCCGAGGCCATCGCGGTTGCGGACTGGCGGTGGTACGTCGAGCATCCCGCCGCCATCCGGCGTGTCGCCCGTGAAGACGTGCGCCGCGTGGCGCAGAGGTATCTCCAGGACGACCAGCTGACCGTGGGTCTGTTTCTCCCGAGAAGCGAGCTTTCGGAAAGCGGCCCGGCGGGGAGGCCGTGAAACCCTCGACCCGGTCAGACGACGCAGTCCCGCGGGGGCGTCTTCCATTCGTCGAGCGGGTCGCGCGGCGCACACTTTCCAACGGCGCACAGCTTTTCGTTCTCGAAAATCGTTTCAACCCGACCGTTGCGGTCTCGGGCTCCCTGTTTGCCGGCCCACTTCTTGCGCCTTCGGACCGCAGACTCCTGGCGTCGGTCACGGCGGGTGAGCTGGCCAAGGGGACCGAGCACCACACCAAGCTTCAGATCGCCGAAGAACTGGAAAGCCGCGGAGCCTCCCTCTCCTTCTCCTCGGATAGCTCTGATCCGGCCGGCGTGGACATTTCCGGTTCGGCTCTCTCGAGGGATGTCGAGCTGCTGCTCGAGCGTTTGGTCGAGATCCTCCGATGCCCGGTCTTCCCGGCGGATGAGCTGGAGAAGGAGAAGAAACGGCTGGTGGGCTCGATCCGCCAGCAAGAGGACCAGACATCGGTGCGCGCCTATGACGCCGCCACGAGAAGCGTCTATCCCGTGGGGCATCCCTCCCGCCGGCGGACGGCCGGAGAGCGCATCGCGTCTGTTGAAACGCTCACCCGAGAGGATCTTCAACGCTACTACCGCGACCGTTACGGCGCCGGCTCGCTACAGCTGGTCGTCGTGGGTGATGTGGAGACCGGGAAAATCCTGGACGGCCTGGAAGAGCGTCTGGCCTCTTGGCCGGAGGGACCTTCGCACCGGCTGCCGCCGGTGGAGGTTCCGCCGGGCGCGCCCGGCCGGGAGACGGTCGAGATGCCGGACAAGGCGAGCGCCGATGTCGTCCTGCTCCAGCCCGCGGACCTGAAACGGCCTGACGCGGACTACCTGGCCTGCGTCCTCGCCAACTCCGCGCTGGGCCAGTCTTCGCTGACCTCCCGCCTGGGCGTTCGGGTCCGCGACACGGAAGGGTTGACCTATGGCGTCCACTCGAGCTTCCACGCCACCCACTGTCCCGGACCCTTCGTCGTGAGCCTGACCGTGAAGCCCGAAGCCCGCGACGCCGCCGTCCACGCCACACTGGACGAGCTGGCGCGGTTTGTCCGGTCGGGGCTGACGTCAAAGGAGCTTGCGGACGAGAAAAGTTCGCGCATCGGAAAGTTTCAGGTGGACCTGGGATCCAACTCCGGCATCGCCAGCGCTCTCGATGCAGCCGTCTACTATGGGTTCGGCGTTGCACACCTGGACGAGTTTCCGAAACTGGTCCGAGGGGTCACCCGGGAGCAAGCCAACGAAGCGTTTCGCCGCCGCGTGCGTCCGGACCGGTTCACAATCGTGTCCGCGGGAAGCTTCGAGAAGGCGTCGGATCATTGAATCATCGCGTTGTCGTCCGGCGGGTCCTGTACCGATCAACGCGCGACTTTCCCCGTAGCCCGCGGTTGAATTCCGTGACAGAATCGAAGCGACCAAGGAGGCTCTCATAACCCGACGTCCGCAGCACCGCAAACCCATCCGTCGCCGCCCGGGTGAAGCCCCGCCCACCCACCGCGTCTTCCTCTCTGCCGAACAGCCGGTTCGAGAGGGACCCGCCGCCGAGGGGCGCACCTATTTCCGCGCGCGTCTGGACTCGGAGCCCTCGCCCGAGTGGATGCGCGCCTACCGCGCCGGACTCCTGGGCTTGATGCCGGAGGACCGCGAGGCCGTTCTGCGCCTTGAGTTTCAGGGGGACAGCGTGCGTTTTGCGGCTGCGGAGGCCGAAGTGGGACGTTTACGGCGAGTTCTCGAACGGCGCCTGGAAGCGGTCAACGGGATCCTTTCCGGCGGGCGCAGCGGCCCCTAGAACCGCCTACCGCCTCCTCCGACTCTCGGCCTCCTCCTCCCATTCCAGCTTTCGATAGTCGAAGGCTGCGATCTCGCGCGCGTTGAACTTCACGACGTCGAAATAGGGGGAGAGATCGAAATCGCGCGGGGTCGAGAGCGTCGGATGCCGCGCCCGCAAGAGACCGCTGTAGGCGTGGCGCGTCGGCCGCCCCAGGATCTGTTCACGCAGGCGAGAGGTCTGCGTCCGCCGCGGGCGGCGGACCTGTTGAGGAAGGATCGGGAAACGGACCCTCTGGAAGGCCTCGGCCAGTAGTGTCGAGCAGATCGTCTCGGTCTCCTTACCGCTTCCGAAGTGGAGCAGGTCTTGGCTCAAGGGCTGGGGGATCAGGTGGAACGGAAGCAGATATCGCATGAGGTCCATGAAGTTGCGCCTGTCGTAGGTCAACCCGATCCGGGAGATCACGTGATCGAGAACGACCTCCAGGTCTTCGAGTTGCAGACCCACCGGCCGGCAGATCCGGATGTTCAAGTCGATGTACTTCATCAGAGGGGAAACCACGACTCCCTCTGCCACCAGGGCCTCGACGACGAGGTATTTGGCCTCCCGGCCGAACCGGCGGTAGGTCTGGGCGCGGGTTTCCGGATCGCGACGCAGCAGGGCATCCCCGATAAAGAGCGCGCTGTGCGACCAGGACGACTGCGTCAGATACTTGACCGCCTGGGAGATGCGCTGGTCCCCATCGACTAAGAGAACGTCGCCGGCCTGGATCGTGGCCTTCAGTTTCTCGGGAGAGTTGTAGACGAAGCGCTGGTAGTGCTTTCGGGACTTCGTGAGCTCGCGGAGAAACCAGTCGGCCAGGGCGCGGCGTGGCGAGCGCATGAGGCCACTATTGTGCCTTGTTCGCCGTCATTCGGGACTCGCGCTCCCGCCTGTTTTTCTTGGTCAGGAAGAGGGCCGTGAGACGGAAGACGTCAGACGGGAGACGGAGGGCAAGGGCAGAAAAGCAGCAGTCTCGATCAGGTCGCGACGGCTCGGTCCACTCACGGATAACTTCGAAGGCTGAGAGCTGATAGCTGACGGCTGAGAGCTTCTCTACTCGTCCGGCAGCTCGGGCTCTTCCGGGATCTCCCGCTTCGTGCCCGGGGCGAGCAGGTCCATCACGAGGTCGGGAAGCGTTTCCGAGAACTGACTACGGGGCAGAACGCGCGTCACACCGGAGGACTCGGCCTCTGCCGCGAGCTTCCTGTCCACGTGCGGGAGAAACCCGATGATCGGGAGCTCCCGCGTCGCCTTGTCCTGGCGGAGCTTGCGGACGGCGGCGAGGGGCTTGCCGTTGGCGGAGAGGTCGATGAAGACCGCCGCGGTCTCTGTTTCCCGGCACGTCTGGACGAGGTTCTTGGCGTCGGTGAAACGCACGGGCACGTTCAGGTGACGCGCCGTCGCGTCGATCTTCGAACGGAAGAAGAGGTCCTCCAGACACGCCACCAGAGCTTTGCTCATCGGAGGGGGGATTCTATCCGACGTGAAACGTAAAGCGTAAAATGTGAAACGTAAGACGACTTATCGGAAGGGCGAAGCAGGCCGTCGCAAGCACTTCGTTAACGCTTTACGTTTAGCGTTTTACGTCTTCAGAACATCTTGACCAGGTCGACGGTGACACGGTTCAACCACGTGTTCAGGTCAAGCCGTTGCTGGAACACGACGGCGCCCTGGACGAAAACGCTGGGCAGGACGGTGATGGCGGCGCCGATGCGGTGGCCGCGGGCCCACGTATGGAACCACCAGTCGTCGGTGTTGTACGCGCCCGGCAGGGCCTCCGTCTCGACCCACTGGAACGTGTAGAAGAATCGCCACTGGCCGGGCGCGCCGACCCGCCCCAGAGCGAAGGTCGCTTCGGCCGCGTTGACCTCGTCGGTGGGCGAGCCGAAGTTGTGGATGCCGTCGAGAGTGAGCGTGACGGGCACCTGGCCGAGCGAAAAGCGCGCGCGCAGGAAGAGGTCTGCCAGGTCGTAGTTCGAAAAATAGACGAGCTGGCCGTTGACGAGCTTCTTGTAGTTCTGGCGCAGGTACCCGGGGTCGAGGTCGCGCACGTCGTAATGCCAGTAGGCGGCGGCGGCCTCGAGCGCCAGGCGCGCCGCGTCGCCCCACCGCCAGACAGCCTGTCCGACCACGATGCGCGTGTGGTCGGTGTCCAATTGCGGGCTGACGAAGCCTGCCGCGGCGAGCGTGACCCGGGACGAGCCGGCCGGGATTTCCCAGGCCGCGGCGGCGCCGGGCGTCTGGATGTCCTTGTCCCAGAGCATCTCCGAGGACACGAGCGGCATGCCGAACTTTCCGACGAAGAGGATGACGGGTCCGGGCTTGGCTTCCAGGTAGAGGCGGTCGAGCAAGACGCCCCGCGACTGGTAGTTGTCAAAGTTAATGAGGTTGTCTGCGTTGGTGTCCGTGCCGTAGTCGCCCACCGCGCGTACGCCGATCCGCAAGCGGTCGGAGAAAACGAGGTCCAGCTCGGGGCGAAACTCGAAGCGCCCCCGCTCGATGTCGGGTCTGACCCGCAGGTGGCTGATGTTGTCGTACCGGAAGAGCGCGTCCCAGGCAAAGACGAGGCGCGGTTTCTCCGCCGGAGCTTCGAAGTATTGGGGCTCTTGGGCCGACAGAATGGCGGCGATCGCGAGCGTGGCCAGAGTCAGACCGCACCGTCCGGAGAACCTCCGCCGCTCCGAGCCCTCCAACTCCGGACCCTCGACTCTCGACTCCGGACGTCCTACACCGCGGCGGCGGTGACCTTCGTGAGAGCCTCGTAGAGCTCGTTGACGGTCTGGTAACGGTCCGCGGGTTCCTTCTGCATGCATTTCAAGATGATAGGCGGGATTTTCGGATCGATCTTCGGGTTCTTGGCCTGAGGGGAGGACGGTTTTTCCTGCAGGTGTTTCAAGACCACGGCGAGCGGGGAGTCTCCCTCGAAGGGCCGCGTCCCCGTGAAGAGTTCGTAGAGCACCACCCCCGTTGAATAGATGTCGGAGCGAAAGTCGAGAGGATGACCTCGAGCTTGCTCGGGAGACATGTAGTCGGGTGTGCCGATCACCGTGCCGGTCGCGGTCATCCCGCCCTCCTGTGTCAGCCGGGCGATGCCGAAGTCCATGATCTTCAGGCCCCCGGTCGGTTCGATGATGATGTTCTGCGGTTTGATGTCGCGGTGGATCACGCCCACCTCATGGGCGGCAGCCAGGCCCGCGCAGACCTGTTTGGCGATACGCAGGGCGACGGGCGTGGGAGGCAATTGGTCCTGGTCGACCAGGTGCTTCAAAGTGATGCCTTTGACGAACTCCATCGAGAGATAGCTCAAGCCATCGGTCTCGCCCAGGTCATGCGTGCGCAGAATGTTCGGGTGTGTGATTCGGCGGGCCAGGCGGATCTCCTGTTTGAACCGGTCGAGCAGCGTCGGGTCGGCCGAGAGGGCCTCGCTCCGGAGCGTCTTGATCGCCACGACATCGTCCAGGTCCTTGTCGTGAGCCTTGTAGACGATCCCCATCCCTCCCTTGCCCAGGACGGACTGGATTTCGTAGCGGTCGGCGAAGAGAAGGCCGACCCGAGGCTCGGCCCCGAGCAAGAGTGCGGGCGCACCCGGGACCGTGGCGTCGGCGGGAGGGCGTCCCGCAAGGCCCGAGAGGACGGTGCCCGCATCCTCGCCCACGGTCATCGTCAGCGACGCGACATATTTTTCGAGTGCGGCCTTCTCCTTCAACTCCTCGAGCATTGCGCTGAAGGATCGGGCGAGGATTCCGATCTCGTCTTTCGAGTCCACGGGCAGATCGGCCGACTCGAGGTTGCCCATCCGGACTTCTTCCGTCGCGCGAACCAGGCGGCCGAGCGGGTCGGTGATTCGGCGGGCCAGCAGGAAAGAAAGAGCAAAGGCGATCGCGAGCGCTGCCAGACCGACGAAGACCTGCGTGTTCTGGATTTGACGGAACACCGCGAGCTCCTTGTCGCGGCTGCGCAACGCGACGGCCGCGCCCACGAGTGAGTCCGTCGAGGAGCGGATCGGGAGAAAGTAGGCGAGATAAGTGTCCCCGGCGACCGGAAGCGTCAGGGGACCGATCGTCTTGCCCTGGCGCAGCACCGCTGCGACCAGGTCCGGCCGGCTGTTGATCTCCTCGAGGACGCTCCGGCTTGCGCCCTCCATCGTCGAGGCGGCCAGAGCGGGTCTTGCCTGTTCGGAAGGCTTCGCCTCGTCGGCCAGAAAGACGACTTCCGTGTTCATGAGGGCCTTGAGGTTTCGGGCCACCTCGTCGTTGATCTGAAACGCGGCCGCGATGATGCCGACGATCCGCGTGCCTCCCTCGAGCACAGGCGCGGCGACAACGTGGTAGAGCCTTCCGCCCGAGAGCCAGATGCCTTCCGTCTGTTCTCCCTGCAGGGCTCCCGCGATCGTCGGCACCGAGGAGAGGTTGGGTGTGTAGGGCAGGGGCTTGTCCGTGCGCGCGATGGCGGTTCCCGACGGGCCGACGGCAACCAGAAAATCGGCGCGGGCGCGGGAGGCCTGCTCACGCTCCAGGGTGTCGAAAACGGTGGCCTCGTCCGGCTGGCCCGTGGCCGGATCGGGTGTGCCGAGCAGCGCGATGATGCCGGGATTGCTCACCACCACGGCCAGCGCGCGGTGGAGCTCCGCGTACCGGGTCTGTTGAAAGGTCTCCCATGCCGGCCCGGACTTCTTCAAGTCTTCGTCGATTTTGGCGTCGGCGACCTTGCGCGCCCGGTAGGCCGCAATCGCAATCGCTCCTCCCACGGCGATGGCGATGAGAAGCGCCGCGGCCAGGAAGATCTTGAACGTCAGCGAGAACTTCGGGGGTTCCGGGGGTGGCAGCTTCAAGCCGCGCACAGGGATGCGGGTGCCCGTCGCAACCCACGGCGTCTCAGTAGCGGTCATCGTCGGAGCCGGCCTGCGGCGGATAGTCCTTGCCATATTTGTTCTTGTGCGGGACAAACCGGTGTCGGGACACATCGATCGCCACGGTCACCGGCGTATCGGCTTCGGCGCGGACTGTCAAAGGGAGCCGGGTCTCGCCCCCTTCCTCGTGCCATGCCTTGAGCTCATAGTCGCCGGCGGGGATATCGCGAAAGCGGAAGGACCCGTCCCGTCCGGTCACGGCGAAACAGTCCGAATCCACGATCATCACGTATCCGATCATCTGGGGGTGAATGTTGCAGTAGACCTGTACGAGACCCGGCTGGTCGAACTCCTTCGTCCTGGAGACGCCGCTGCGGTAGAGGCCCAGATCGAAGCGATTGGATCCCGAGACGGAAAACACGTTGTGGTAGATCGGGTCCTCGTTGGGGAATTCCACCGCGACCGCCCGGGGGGCGGCGACCACATGGGGCGTGAACTTTTTCTGTTCGCTCTTCATGACGACGTGCACGGCTTTGGTTCCGGGCCTGCGAAACCCTTCGATCCAAACGACCGCGTCGGAGCCGTCGCGCCGCGGCACACCTGCCTTCACGAGAGTCACGGTTCCGGACACGCTGCCGGAAATCGAGGAAGCGGCCGGCGGGGCCAGGGCGAGCCCGAGCGACAGAATGCCGGTCAGCATGAGGTTTTCCAAAAAAATCATAGCATCCGGAGGATGCTCGACCCGGGCTAAGATCTGAGCCGATGGGAGGCCCGATGACAGATCGCGTCGAGATCTTCGGCAAAGACACCTGACCCTACACGACCGCGGCCCGTGAGGACTACGCGAAGCGCAAGATCCGGTTTGTCTATATCAACGTCAAGCAGGACAAGAAGGAGCTCGAGCGGATGATCCGCCTCTCCGGCGGGCGGGATGTGCCCGTCATCGTCGAAGGGGGCAAAGTCACC
>JBOGJN010000216.1:0-1167 GCA_050745445.1 Thermoanaerobaculia bacterium | reverse complement strand
CGGAGACGGTCCGCGCGCTCGTGGAGGCCGTCCGATCGGTAACAGGGGTGTGGGTCCTGGATGAGGAAATGGACCGGGACCATCACCGGGCGGTGATCACCTTCGTGGGAGAGCCGGGCGCGGCGGTCGAGGCGGCGTTCCAGGCCGCGCGAACGGCGGCCGGTGTCATTGACCTAAGAGTCCATCACGGCGGCCATCCGCGCGTCGGAGCCACGGATGTCGTCCCCTTCGTGCCGATCCGGGGCGTCACGATGGCCGACTGCGTGACCTTGGCCCGGAATCTTGGTGAACGGATCGGCCGGGAGTTGGGCATTCCGGTCTTCCTCTACGAGCAGGCCGCGTCCCAGGCGGACCGCGCCAACCTGGAATCCATCAGGCAAGGCGGGCTGGACGGGCTCGCCGGCCGAATGGCGTCGAACCCGGCCTGGGCTCCCGACTACGGCCCTCGCGCATTGCATCCGACCGCCGGAGCGACGGTGGTGGGGGCGCGACCTCCGCTCATCGCCTACAATGTGAATCTCCAGACCGATGACCTGGCGGTGGCGAAGGCGATCGCCAAGACCGTTCGGTTTTCGAGCGGCGGGCTCCCGTGCGTCAAGGCGATCGGAGTGGAGCTGGCGAGTCGCCGCATGGTCCAGGTTTCGATGAACCTCACGAACTATGAGCAGACGCCGATCCACGTCGCGTACGAAGCCGTGAGACGGGAAGCCGAGCAACGTGGTGTGAGCGTGTCCGGGAGCGAGATCATCGGGCTCATTCCTCAACGCGCGCTCCTCCAGGCGGCGGAGTTTTGTCTGAACTTATCACGCTTCGATCCGACCCAGGTGCTCGAGGCGCGCCTGGAGATAGTGCTGGCCAAGACGACCGGGGACTTGAGCGCGTCGGTATCCGGCTTTCTGGAGGCGGTTTCAGCGGGAACCCCGGCGCCTGGCGGTGGAAGCGTCGCCGCGATGGCCGGCGCTCTCGCGGCGGCGTTGGGTGTGATGGTCTGTCGGATCGGCTCTTCGGGCGCGGGGACGACCCCGCCAAGTCAGCCGGCAGACCCAACCTCGTCGGAGCAACGGCTGGTCCGGTTAGGCGAGAGACTGCGGAGCCTGATCCAAGCGGATGCGGACGCCTACGCCGACGTGGTGCGGGCCTCTCGTTTGCCCAAGACAGACGGAGCCA
>JBOGJN010000215.1:0-5844 GCA_050745445.1 Thermoanaerobaculia bacterium | reverse complement strand
AGAGTCCTGAAGATTGCGGGAGGCAACAAGAGTCGGGCCGCGCGGCTTCTGGGGATCAGCCGCCGGACGCTCTATCGAAAGAAGTTTGCGGTACATTAAGTCACTGTATACTTAAGTCACGATCTGAATCCAACTAACTAGAAATAAGTAGCTTGTTATTCGGCTGCTGGCTTATTGCTGCCTCTATGTGTCTAATTGGCGCTATACTGACATTCCTATGGGGAGTCGCGGAGGATCGGCCAAAGCCTTCTGCTCGCGTGGCTTAGAGGTGCCGTGCTCTCCGTTTTGTCCTTGGCAAGGCCCTTGCGCTCTCTCCAACCGAATTGCCATGAGAAGAGCGCTGGCCATCGTCCTTCCCTTGCACCGCGTGTCCGGGTTGCCCTGGGCGCTGCTTCTGGCGGAGCTTTCGTACTCTCTTCTGCTGGTGACGGGAAACCGGGTCCCCGCCCCTGTGCTGTCAGCGCTCCAGCTCTTCCTGCGCTTTTAATCGAGATTCCTGATGATCGCTTCTGACCACCGAGGCGCGACCCCGAGGTGTGCGCTGCGGCGCTCGCGCAGACCGGACGGGTTTGCGCCCGGGCGAATCCGCCGAGGGATGGAGGTATTCTCTCGGCTCGAATTCGAAAGAAACTGATGTCCCACCGGGAGTCGCCTAGGCCCGGGCTCGGCGCCACGGGCGCTCGGGAAATCTCTCTGACGATCCCCGTCGCCCCCGATATGGAGATTGTGGCCACGGCCCAGGCGGCGGCCATGGGTGAGTACATCGCCATGTCCCGGGATAAGATCGACGAGGTCAAGCTCGCGCTCGTGGAGGCGTGTATCAACGCGTTCGAGCACGGACACACGCGCGATGACCGCGTGCACCTGACCTTTCGCGTGGGCAGGGAGGAGGGTGGCCTTGAGTTCCTGGAGGTGGAAGTGTTCGACCAGGGAAAGGGCTTCGATCACTCCTCGGTCGAGATCCCGAGCCCGGAGAAGACGTTCGGTGGCGGTCAGAAACGAGGATGGGGCCTGCAAATCATACGTAGCCTGATGGACCAGGTGGCCGTCACATCGGGCGAATGGGGGACACGAATCGTCATGAGGAAATACAAGTGAGCGAGACTTGCAAGATCGCCGTGGAGCGGCGCGGGGATGTGGCGGTTTTCTGGACCGACGGTTACATCAACAACCAGGGAGGGGAGGAGATCGCGCGGCAGGCCTACGCGCAGCTCGACTCGGGAGCCCAGGTTCTCGTCTTGAACCTGGAGAAGACACGGATCGTCAACTCCATCGGGATCTCCATCCTGATTGAGGTCCTGGAGAAAGTCATGGACCGCAAAGGGGTGCTCGCCTTCTGCAACTTGACGCCCACGATCGACAAGACCTTCCGGATCATGGGACTCGCTCAGTACGCCTCGATCTATCCCACGGAGGAGCAGGCGCTGCGGGCGGTTCGGGCCAACGGTTGAGGCGGGCAGCCGCCGTGACGGAAACCGCTTCGAGGGCTCCGGCCAGGCTGTTCGATTTCTGGAAGACGCGCGAGAACCCGCTCCGCCAGAACCCGGAGCGCCCCCTGCCGTCGCGCCTGGCGGAGGCCGCGCTCCACTGGAGCGGCGCCCGGCGAGCCTCGCTCTATCTGCGGGAGAAGGAGGAGTGGGTTTGCGCCGCCACCGCGGGCAGCGATCGCGAGCGGCCGCTGGCGCTTCCCGATCCCTGTCCCTCAGCCGCGACGCGCGTGGAGGACGCGCTCTGGGTCCCGCTCGAGGCGGAAGGGGACATCCACGGGTATCTGGGGCTCTCGGGTATCGGGGAGGAGCCGGACGAGCTCGCCTCCTTCCTCTGTCTTTTCTTCGGCGGACTGCTCGGCGCGCATCGACTCTCCCGACAGGTCAAGGAGGCCGAGTTCGGACTGCGGACACGCCTCTTGGAGCTCGAGTCTCTCTACGACCTGGGCCTCTCGCTGGGAGGACAGCTCGATCTGGCGACACTCGGGGATGAGGTTCTCTTCCGGTCGATCTCGCTGACCGACGCACGCGCCGGCACGCTCGTGCTCCTCCACGACGACGGCTCGGTCCTGCTCGAAAGGAGCCTGGGCGGCGAGCTGATCGGCCGGGAGCGGGTCGCCTCCTGGGAGCTTCCGGAGGGGGAGGCGGTCATCAACAACCATGCGGCCACGGCGCCGACGGCGGGTATCCGTCTCTCCTCCGGTGAGAAGTGCCTGGCCGTCGCCATCTCCGTGCCGGGGCGGCGGCTCGGAGTTCTCGCCGTGGCCGACAAGGAATCGCGAGACGGCGGCGTGCTCGACTTCACACCCACGGACGCACGGCTTCTGTCCCTCTTCGCGGCCCAGGCGGCGGCCGCGATTGAGACCGCCCGCCTCCACCGCGAAGCAATCGAGAAGGAGAGGATCGAGCGGGAGCTGGAGCTGGCCGCAGCCATCCAGCGAGAGATCCTGCCACGGTCGCTCCCGGAGGTCCCCGGAGTCGAGCTCGCGGCCGGCAACCTCCCGACCCGACACGTGGGAGGCGACTACTACGATTTCTTCCCTCTTTCGCGCGGCCGGCTCGCTTTCCTCGTGGCGGATGTCTCCGGCAAGGGAGTGCCGGCGGCTCTGCTCGTGTCCACGGTGCACGCGGCCGTCCACTTGCAGATCGACGAGGCGAAGACCATTGCGGACCTGGTTGCCCGCATCGACCGGCATCTGCAGCGGTACGCTGCCACCCGGAAATTCCTGACGCTCTTTTTCGGCCTGTTGGAGCCGGACTCGGGTCTCCTGCATTACGTGTCCGCGGGGCACAACCCGGCGTTGCTCGTGCGGCGGTCCGGCGAGATCGCGCGGCTTGCGTCCACGGGCGTTCCCGTCGGCATGCTCCCGAACTCGACCTGGAGGGAGGAGACGGTCGTGCTCGAGCGGGGCGATCTCTTCTGCGTGTACACGGACGGTGTCACGGAAGCGGGCAACGAATCGGAAGAGGAATTCGGCCTCGAGAGGCTCTCGGCGCTTCTCGCCTCGGCAGGGGGCCGGCCGGCACAGGAGCTGTGCGACAGCGTGTTCGCGCGTGTGGCCGAGTTCGCGAGCGGCATGCCTCAGTACGACGACCAGACGCTCTTGCTCTTGCGGAGAACGTAGGCCGGGAATCGGAAAACGGGAAACGGGAAACGACAGAGACCTCGGTCTCCGATTCCCGATTCCCGACTCCCGTCTGCTTCGGGCTAAGATTCTGGAGTGTTTCTCTTCTGGGGCCTGCTTCTGACCGCCTTGCTTTCCTCGCCCTCTCCGCAAGCGCCGCTCCTGCTCGAGGGGGGTACGGTGTACGTTTCGGCCGAGGCCGCGCCGCGCAAAGCGAGCGTCCTCGTGCGAGACGGCAAGATCGCCTTCGTGGGAGATCCCCGGCGCGCCCGCTTCCTGGCGCCCGGGGCGTCCGTCCTCGACCTCAAGGGCGCGTTTCTTTTTCCGGGGTGGACCGACGCGCACGGGCATCTGCTGGGGCTGGGTCGCTCCCTCGAGACGGCTGACCTGCGTGGCTCAGCCGGCGCGGAGGAGGCCGCCGAGCGGCTGGCCGCGACGGCTTCCGGACTGCCGCCCGAGACCTGGGTCGAGGGGCGCGGCTGGGACCAGAACCGGTGGCCGGGAGCAAGGTTCCCCGACGCGCGCGACCTCGATCGTCTGATCCCCGATCGTCCGGTCCTGGCGCGGCGCGTGGACGGGCACGCGGTCTGGATCAACAGCGCGGCGCTTGCGGCCGCCGGCATCGGCGTCGACACGCGGGATCCGGACGGAGGGAGGATCCTGCGGCGGCCCGATGGCTCCCCTTCGGGGGTTCTGGTGGACAACGCGGTCGCATTTGTCGAGAAGGCCGTGCCGCCCGAGACGGCAGTGGACATCGAGCGGTGGCTGCTCAAAGGCCTTCGCGCCTGCGCGCGCGCCGGGCTGACCGAGGTTGGCGACGCCTCGGCTTACGGCCCGGAAAGGATCGCCGTGCTCGAGCGGCTAGACCAGAGCGGCCGGCTTCCGATCCGAGTTTATGCGACGGTTTCTTCAGATCCAGGACCGCTCGCCGATTTTCTCAGGAAGGGGATCCTCCTGGGCGGTGGGGCGAGCTTCCTGACGGTGCGGGCGATCAAGGCCGTCGCCGATGGCGCGCTTGGCAGCCGCGGCGCGGCGCTGCTCGCCGACTATTCGGATGAACCAGGCAACCGGGGCCTGCTCGTGACGCCGCCGGAGCGCCTGCGGGAGCTCGCGCGAGACGCGCGGCAGAAGGGCTGGCAGTTCTGGATCCACGCGATCGGAGATCGGGGCAACCGCGTGGCGCTCGACGCTTACGCGGCGGCGGCACAATCCGTGCCGCAGGCAGCAGTGGGCGGGGATCGGCCCCGGATCGAGCATGCCCAGGTCGTGGCCTCCGAAGACATCCTGCGGTTTGCAAAGCTCGGCGTCATCGCCTCCATCCAGCCAACGCACGCCACCTCGGACATGCTGTGGGCGCAGTCGCGGCTCGGGCCCGCCCGGCTCCAGGGCGCCTATGCCTGGAGACAAATCAAGTCCGCCGGGGCGAGACTCGCCGGCGGCAGCGACTTTCCGGTGGAATCCGAGAACCCCCTTCTCGGCTTTTATGCTGCAGTGACGAGGCAGGATTTGCAGGGACGGCCATCCGGCGGCTGGCGGCCGCAGGAGCGCCTGACGCGCCGGGAGGCCCTGGCGCTCTTCACCTCGGACGCGGCCTATGCCGCCTTCGAAGAGGCCCGCCGTGGCAGGATCGCCCGGGGGTTCGAGGCGGACGTGACTGTCTTTGCGGCCGATCCCATGGCCGTGCCGGAGCGGGAGATTCCCTCGATTCCGGTCGTTCTAACCCTCGTGGGCGGGAGGGTGGCCTATAGCCGGGAGCCCTCGGGGGAAACGACTCCGTGAAACGCAAACGCCTTGCCGCGCTATTCTTCTGCGCGTCGCTTCCGAGCCTGGCCTGTAACGGCCCGGGAGCCTCAGCAGCCAAAGTGACGCCATTGAACGGTGACAGCGACGCCGAGCGCCGGGCGCGCATGGTGGAGACGCAGATCCTGGCGCGCGGCGTGCGCAATCCGCGCGTGCTGGCCGCGATGCGGGAAGTGCCGCGTCACCTCTTCGTGGACGCCTCGGAGTGGGACCAGGCATACGAGGACCATCCTTTGCCGATCGCGGGCAACCAGACGATCTCGCAGCCTTACATCGTGGCGCTGATGACAGAGCTCCTGGATCTCGATCCCACCAAGAGGGTCCTGGAAATCGGCACCGGCTCTGGATACCAGAGCGCGGTCCTCTCGCGGGTCGCCCGGGAGGTCTACTCGATCGAGATCTTGCCGGAGCTCGCTAACTCCGCCGCCGAGAGGTTGAAGAAGCTTGGATACGCGAACGTCACCGTCAAGGAGGGGGACGGCTACCGCGGCTGGGCCGAGCATGCGCCCTTCGACGGGATCATGGTCACGGCCGCTCCCGAGCGGATCCCTCAGCCGCTGTTGGATCAGCTCGCCCCCCATGGCCGCCTCGTGATCCCTGTGGGCGGGTTCTTCCAGGAGTTGAAGGTTTTCAGAAAGGACAAGGAAGGCAAGGTCAGCGAGGAGTCGATCCTGCCCGTACGTTTCGTGCCGATGACGGGAGAGATCGAGAAGACGCCGAGCCCGCCCGACTAAACGTCGCGTTCGCTGGCTTGGGGCTGGCTACGCCACCGCATCGCCGCTCGGCATGGCGGCCTCGACGGCGATGGTGCCCCTTCGCCACGCTCCCGCTCCCGCAGCGCGAGGCTCCTCGCACGTCGGCTTCGCTTACTCGGCTGCGCCTCGCTGGCGCTCCGCCTCCCGCATCGCGAACCTCCTCCGCTTCCATGAGAA
>JBOGJN010000214.1:0-6601 GCA_050745445.1 Thermoanaerobaculia bacterium | reverse complement strand
ACCGCGTAGGAACCGGTCTGACCCTCCGGGATGGCCACCGCCATCATCTTCAGTTTCTGCGCATCCCAGGCGGCCAGGCCCGTGAAGACGATCACACCGACCACCGAGATCCCAAACTGCAGACCGGCGCTATGCCAGAAAAAGCCGACGACCATTGCGAGCACCAGCCCGACCAGCCCCATCGAAACGAACTGACCCACGCCCGCGAGGCTTCTCTTCGTGATCGAGCCAAAAAGCGCCAGAGCCCCGAACATCCCGGCAGCCACCACGAACGTCGCGGCGATCGACCTCTGCGAGTAGAGCAGGAAAATGCTGGAGAGCGTCAGACCGGTCAAGGCCGAATACACGAGAAACAGCGCGGACGCCGTGCTCGGAGAGAGCCTGTCCACACGCGCTGAGAGGGCCAGGACGAGCCCCAGTTGCGCGACGAAAAGGACAATCAGAAGCAGGGGGTTGCCGAAAATCAGCTGCTGGATTCCTTGCGAACCGGCCACGGCGAAGGCCGCCAGAGCCGTGATGGCGAGCCCCACAAACATCCAGCCATAGACTTTCCGCAGAAAAGCGGTCACGCGCTCGGCCCCGGCAATCGACGTGGCCTCGAAGGCCGAGGACGGTGTCATCTCGAATCGTTCCATCTGGACTCCTTGAAGGCGCGGTACAGCGCCTCCCTGTCAACGGGAATCGGGCGTGTCCGATTCCCGAGTCCCGAGAGTCTAGTGCCGTTCCAACTCCCCGGCACGAAATGGTTGCGGCACGTATCGCAACTCTGGCGCTATCGAGCGAACGAAGATACGGGGACCACGACCAGCTGGCTTATTTCCGATGTCGCATTCGGACCAACAGGTTGGAACGGCACTAGTTCACGTGGTGCTTCAGGGTCTCGAGCAATCGAAGGGCCACCGGGTCCCCGGGAGAAAGCTCGAGCGCGCCTTCAAACTCGGCGACTGCCTCGGCAAACTCGCCGCGCGCGGCCCGCAGGCGACCCAGATTCAGGTAGGGAAAGTGGCGGGGCTCGTACCGGGGGGCCTTCTTGGCCTGTTCGAACCAGTCCACGGCCTCCTCCATCCTTCCCTGCTCCATCCGGTAGCAGCCGATGTCGTTGTAGGGGTTCCCGAAGGTGGGGTCGGTAGCGATCGCCTTGCGGCACTCCTCGATTGCCTCTTCGAGGCGCCCCGCAAAGGAGTAGGCCCAGCCGCGGAAGGTGTAGGCCTCCGCCGTCGGGTGGACCTGGAGGGAGCGCGTGAAGAGCGCGATCGCCTCCTCCAGATCACCCTCGAGCAACCGGGCCGTTCCTTCCCGCCAGAACTCCAGAGCGGCGCTGAGAGTCTCCATCTTGCCTCGAGAATTCTATCCCTCCGACATCGGCCGACAACCCCGGTCCGGTCTTCCGATAGAATGGCCTTCCGACACCTGGCAACTGACACGCGGACCCCGACTCCTTTCCGATGAACGACCGCAAGTACCGGCACCGCGGCTACATGGACTCCTCCGAGGAGGGGCGCGGGAGAAAAGCGGGCGCCCCGCCGCCGCCCCGGACTGAAGGGGCTCCGCGCGGCAGAGGTGTCGATCAGGACAAGGCAGTCGTCGTGGCCTGCCGGATCTGCGGTGAGAAGCGCCGCGACCCCGAAGCGATCCGCATCGATTCGACCTGCGGCAAGTGCGGCGCGGACCTGCACGCCTGCAGCCAGTGCGCGCACTTCGACACCTCTGCCCGGTTTGAATGCACAGAGCCGATCCCGGAACGGATCGCCGCGAAGAAGCAACGCAACAACTGCTCCTTCTACGCGCCGGCCCAAACCTTCGACCTGACCGGGTCCCGCCCTGTGGAGACCCCCGAGGACGCGCGCTCCGCCTTCGAGCGGCTGTTCAAGAACAAGAAGTAGCTCTCGGCTGTCAGATCTCCGCTACCGTCTCCGCTTCACGCACGGCACGGCGAAACACGGACCGCAGCATCGGCTGCGTGAGCTTCCCGGTGAAGGTGTTCTGCTGGCTCGGGTGATAGCAAGCAAGCAGCCGATAGCCCCCGATTCGAAATGCGGCGCCGTGAGAGAAACGGGGCTTCGGGCGCGGCAGCGCGTGGCCCCGACGGGCCAACACCTTGAGGCACGCCTCAAAAGCCAGCGCCCCCAGAGCCACGAGCACGCTCCGGGAGGGCAAGAGGGCAAGCTCCCGCTCGAGGTAGCCGCGGCAATTCTCGAATTCCCCGGGTAGGGGGCGATTGCCCGGCGGGGCGCATCGGCAGGCGGCGGTGAGAAGCGCGCCGCGAAGCTCCAATCCATCGCCCGGGCGGCGGGACTCCGGTCGGGAAGAGAGACCGGCGGCATGGAGAGCGGAGAAGAGGAAGTTGCCCGATTCGTCGCCGGTGAAGAGGCGGCCCGTGCGGTTGCCGCCATGCGCCGCCGGCGCGAGGCCGACGATCAGGATGCCCGCCTTCGGGTCGCCGAAGGCGGGCAGAGGCCGGCTCCAGTAGGACTCGCCGCGAAAGCGACGCGGCGGGTTTTTCGCCGCTTCTTCCCGCCAGAGGACGAGCCGGGGACAGCGGCGGCAGGAGACGACCTCGCGCTCGAGGCGGCGGAAAGCCGCCTCACCGGCGGTTATAGCGGCCAACCAGACGCGCCTGCGACAGGACGTGACCCTGCATGGCGGCGAGGACCTGCTCGCGGGTGGCGCGGGGCTTCAAGCCGAGCTTCCCGTCGAGAGCGTAGAGCGTGAAGACGTAGTTGTGCGTGCCCGAGGGAGGGCAAGGGCCGCCATAACCCAGATTGCCGAAGTCATTGATTCCGTGTGTGCCTCCCCCGTCCAGTGTCGCCCGCGCGGGCACCGCCTCGGACAGGTAGGAGGTGCCCGCCGGCAGATCGAAGAGAACCCAGTGCACCCAGGTCTTGCCCGGGGCATCGGGATCATCCATGACGAGGGCAAAGCTCGCTGCCTTCTCGGAGCCGCCTGTCCAGGAGAGCGCGGGAGAAATGTCCCGGCCGTCACAGGTGTGCGGACGGGGAATCAACCCCCCGTCTTGAAAGGCCGTGCTCTTCAGAACAAACATCTCCGATGCCTTTGCGCCGCTCGGGACGGCGCGGTCACTTCTTGGCGGGTAGGGCCGGCGGCACGCCCATCTGCCGCCACCTCTTCTTCTTCTCCTCCCAATCCGCGAGCGTGCGCTTGCGATTGACCGCGGCGGCGGCCGCACGGCGGTCGTCATCCTCCAGCTGCTTCTGGGTCTCCGGGGGCACTGCGTCCTTTTGCGTCTCCGCCATCGCTCTCACCATAGTTTACTGGATGACCCGGCCGGGAGACACCGAGGGGTGGTCACGAGTCTGCCCGCGCCGGCACATATAATCCCCGCCCGCCGTGACTCTCCCGGACTCCGCTCTCGAAATCCTGCGGCGCGGCGTGGTCGATCTGATCGAGGAGGGAGAGCTTCTTCGCAAACTGGAGCGAGGCCCTCTGACCGTCAAGGTGGGCTTTGACCCTTCGGCGCCCGACATCCACCTGGGACACACCGTCATCCTCCGGAAGATGCGTCACTTCCAGGACGCCGGCCACCGCGTGGTCTTTGTCATCGGCGACTTCACGGCGATGATCGGCGACCCTTCCGGAACGAAAGCCACGAGGCCGCAGCTGTCGAGGCAAGAGGTCGAGAAAAACGCCGCAACGTACACGCACCAGGCCTGCAAGATCCTGGACGAGAAGAGGACGGTCGTCGCATTCAACAGCCGCTGGCTCTCCCCGCTCGGAGCGGAAGGGTTCCTGCGTCTGGCCTCCCGTACGACGGTGGCGAGGATCCTCGAGCGCGATGACTTCCAGAAACGCTGGGCGGCGCGGCAGCCCATCGCCTTGCACGAGCTGCTCTATCCGCTTGCACAGGGGTACGACTCGGTGGCGCTCAAGGCGGATGTCGAACTGGGAGGCACCGACCAGCTCTTCAACCTCCTCCTGGGCCGTGACCTGATGCGGCTGGAAGGGTTGGAGCCGCAGATCGTCATGACGCTGCCGCTGCTTGTGGGGACCGATGGCGTGGAAAAGATGTCGAAGTCCCTCGGCAATGCCATCGGGATCGAGGAGCCGCCGGGCGAGATTTACGGCAAGCTCATGTCCATCCCCGACGCCCTCCTCTGGAGCTACTACGAGCTCTTAACCGACGTGCCCTCGGAGGAGATCATCTCCCGGCGGCGGAGAGTCGAAGCGGGAGAGCAAAACCCCCGCGACGTCAAGGCGGCTCTCGCGCGAATTCTCACCGCTCAGTTTCATGGAGAGGAGGCGGCGGCACGGGCCGAGGAGGATTTCCGGCGTGCGTTCTCGAAGGGGGAGCTTCCGGAGTCGATCGAGGAGCGATCGGTCGGCGCAGAGCTTCGCGAGGCCGGAGCGGCCAAGCTTCTCGTGGAGGTCCACCTGACCGAGTCCGTGCGCGAGGCGCGCCGCAAGATCGCCGAAGGCGCGCTCTCCGTGCACGAAGCGAATGGCTTCCGGATCGTTCGGGATCCTAACGAGAAGATCGTCGCGTCGGGGGAGGCGGTCGTGCGGCTCGGGCGGCGCTTTCTTCGCGTGCAGACGAAGCGAATGACAAAACGATAGGTTTCAAGCTGGCCTTCGTTGAGAAAATTCTCGGTACGCCGGTCCCGAAGCGACCGCCGCGGCCGACAGTCCGGCCGCAGGTTCTTGCGGTCACTCCCGGCCGTTCCCGTTCGTAACTCCGCGCCCCGACCTCAAGAAAAGCAGGAGCCCGACGAGCAGGAAGGCGAGCGTTCCCTGAAGAACGAGGAAGGCGGAGAGCTTTAACCACGCAAAGCCGGGGTGGACGAAGCGAATTAGCCAGCCCGCACCCTCCTCGAAGAGCGCGGAGAAGAAGGCGATTCCGACCATCCCGAACCTTGCCCTCTTCGAGTACGGCGCGAAGATCAAGAGATGTGTCAGGAGCAGCAGGACGAGCGCCATGACCGGCAGGTGGCTGTGCGTGACTTCGAGCATCGCCCCGAGGGTGCGCGGCGGCCGGAAGTCCGCCTCCGAGCCCAGGTAGTAAGCCGCGATCGAAGAGGGGGCAAGTCCCAGACGGGAAAGAAAGAGCGCCAGGTTCGTGACCCAGAACCCCGCGAGCAGGAGACAGGTCAAGCCAAGCGTCCAGCGCATTAGTTCCTGCGTCTGGAAGCCTCCCCGTTCCATGTACTTCACGACTGACCCCTGCCGGTGAGTGTCGCGTGGATCGCCAGGACTCGCCGCACCGCGGCCGCGATCGCGCGCGTCGTCAGCGTCGCTCCGGTGACGTTGGCGAGGCCGCGGCCGACCGAGAGCTCGCCGTCGAGCTTTCTGCGCTCGAACAGACGCAGCCACGCGGGGCGCGGCAGGTAGTCCTCCGGCTCGCCGAAGGAGAGCACTTCGACCGAACCGACGGAGCCGTCCGGAAGCACGACGACACAGATCGTCTCCGGCATCGTTCGGACCATGTGCGTGTCGAAGAAGGCCGTGCCCAGAAGCTCTTCGCCTTTTTTCCCGACATAGGCCACGACCAGAGCCGAATCGAGCTTCGCCTGCGCGCGCCGGCTCGCCTCCTCCTGCTGTTTCGCCGTCAGAAAGTACGTCTTTCGCTCGACCGTCGCGGGCGGCGGGAAGACGCGCTGCAGCGTCTCCTCCCGCGACGAGTACACCGGCGCCCCCGCCGCTGACGCCGCGAGAGCTGCGCCGACGAACGCCAGGGAGCAACGGCTCAAATCCAGGGTCCAGAATCGAAGATCCAAAATCAAAACAGGAACCCCATCGCCATGTTGAACCGGTTGACTCCCGTGTCCGCCCGGTTGCTGTAGATCTGGTAGTCGGCCTTCAAGTCGATCTGTGGGATCGGCTTGAAGACAACGCCGAACGTCCAGAGCGTGACGTCGTTGGCCGGGTTGGAAAGATATCCGGCCGGAACGCTCTGCTGGGTGTTGTAGCGCTCGAAGCGCGCGAAGGGGATGAGCACCATCCGGCCGCGCCCGAAGAGGACATCGTAGCCCGCCTCGGCGTAGCCTCCGGCAAAGCGCGAGGGGACCGACTCCTCGCCGGTCAGGCCGTTGGAGACGTCGATCGCCGCGGCATCGGAAATCCAGCCCTGCGCAAAGAGCAGGCGCGCCTGCAGGGCGCGCCTGCGCCACTCGACATGTGCGTCGAAAAGCGAGACGAGCCCGGAAAAGGGCACGCCGCCGACCGTGACCCCCTGCGCGGAGTTGCCCGTGTAGCCCGACACGCCGGTGAGCAGGCCCGGCGTGCCCACCCAATCCACGCGGCCGGTGAAGGCGAAATCCTCGGCGAGCGCATTGGACCCGCCCTGGCGCCCCTCGCGAATCGGCGCGGCCGCGTCGAAACCCGCCGAGTCGAGCCCGTTGACGAGATAGGCGCGGTAGGCAAAACCGCCCGCCTCGCCGTGAATGCCCAGCCCGAGGTCAGACCAAGTCGTCGGCAGCAAGAGCAGCTCCGTGTCCGGCCGGCGGGCCCCGAGAAAGGTCGGCGGCTCATGCATCTCGTTGACGAACCCAAGCGGCAAGAGAAGCAGACCCGCGCGCACGCCCAGACGGCGGCTCCCGATCCAGTCGAGGTAGGCAAACTCGACCGAGACTTCCCCCTTCTGTTCGTC
>JBOGJN010000213.1:0-4591 GCA_050745445.1 Thermoanaerobaculia bacterium | reverse complement strand
CTGTCGGGCCATGCGAGGATCCACGAAGAACGCGCGTACCCGCGCCGGGTCCGCTGCGGGATCCAGAAGCGGGTCCGGCCCCGTCTTGGTCTGGTCTCCCCCGAAAAGAGTCTTTCGACGGCTCCAGCCGCCGCATGCCACCGGCCGGCCCTCGCTCTCGATCAGATAGTAGGTCTGGTCGGCGATCAGCTGGCTATCCACGCCGAAGACGTGCCGAATCGCGCCTCGGTCTGCTCCGGGGTGTAGTAGGACGCGCTCAGCCCTCGAGCCGACCGGGCGATGAGCTCCTGGATCGCGGGCACATCCATCGGCTGGGCAAGGCGAAGCCGGGTCATGGTCATCAGCGGTCAGCACGGCCTGACGTCCACAACTCCAGCGGCGACGGGAACGAAAAGGGTCCTCTCCGAGTCTTAGGCCGCCCGCGCAAGAGGCCTGGCCGTGAGAGCGCCAAAGATGAGCCCGGCTCCCAGAACGAACCCGAGCACACCGCTCGGCGAGGCGATGCCGCTCAGCAGGCTATCCACCAACACAGAGGCAACTGGAAAGGCAAGACCAAGCGCCAGCGCCGTTGTGACGACCCAACCTTTGACGGCCGGCGCCTGACGGCGAAGCACGAGCTGCTGGCAAAGCCCCAGCGCAAGACCGGCAACGAGACCAATGACCGCGAAACTCAAAGCACGATGGAACGGGCTAAGCCGGACGACGTTGACCGCATGGCCCGCCAAGAACCCGCCACCCTTTTCGACGACCACGACGCCGGCGGCCAGGCCGATGCCGAGGCCGGCGCAGGTGGCGAGGACCCAGGCCCAGGGCCGGACGAGAAGAGATCGCAGCTGCAGCGACTGACTCGTACCCAGCAGCGCGCCGACGAGGCCCGTCAGGATCGGGGTCACCAGCATCATGCCGACGACGGCAGCGATGGGACCACCCAGAACGAGGGCGGCGATGAGCCCAGCCCCTAGACCTATGGCCGTGAGAGCTGTCCACGTCACGGAGAGTTGATTAAGACCAAACCACTTCATACGCGCCCCCCTTTCGTCCGAAGCCCGCCGACGATGCAGATTCTCACAGATCCTCCAGCCGAAGCTCTGTCTCCGCTCCCGCCCAGGCCGCATCGAACTGCTGCTTCACAAAACCAGCGTCGACAGCCCTCTTTTGCGCCTCGAGGCTCCGCCACAGCCCGAAGAGCGAGCGGGGATTGCGCGGGTTGCGCTCCAGATCCTCACGAAAGACCTTCTCAGCCTCGACAGCGCGGCCGCTCCGCAGAAGCGCGCCGCCAAGCGATTCGCGTACCGGGTAGTACCACTCGGGAGGCTCGCCGTAGTTGAGCCGGTCCCCGAGATCCACAGCCTTGCCCCAAAGCTCGATCGCCCGCGAGCGCTCCCCCTTCGCCTCCGCGATCCGGGCGTCGAGGGTCGCGAGCGCGAGATCCAGGAAGTGCCGCGCCTTGTTGAAGTAAGCGCTGAACTCGGCGTCCTCGGGAATTTGGAGGGCCGCGGCGGCGATCGCCCGCCGTTCCGCTTCCGCAGCTGCAACCTCGCCGCGCGCAGCGGAGGCCACACCGCGGGCCAGATGCCAGAAGGAGGTGGTCATCACCCACTTCGGGTCAGGGGCGGGCGTCTTCAGGATCTGGTCCCAGCGCTGGAAGCGCAGTCGCACGAAGTAGGGCGTTGGTAAGTAGAACTCTCCCATCGGCATACCCTCGACGAGAGGGCCGACGTGGGCGACAAGATCGTCGGCAGCCTTAAGCGCGTCCGCAGATCTCCCCGCGGCAGCGTGCGCCGCGGCCAGAAAATGAAGATTGTGCGCATAGTACATGAGGTCGTAGAAGCTCCCACCCGTTGCCGTCTCGCGCAGGTACTCCCGATCAACCTTCGCCGCGTCGGAATTTCGGCGCGCCGCCGCGTCGTAGTCTCCGACCCGCATGTAGATGTGGGCGGGCATGTGAACGAGGTGCCCGGCTGCCGGCGCGAGGGTCTCCAGCCGTTTCGCGCTCGGAAGGCCTCGCTCCGGATGCAGTGAGGCCTCGACCGCATGGATGTAGTAGTGATTCGCGCCGACGTGCCCCGGCGCGCGTCGCAGAACCGACTCGAGCACCGCCACGATCTCTTCCGTTCCTTCCGCGGGCTTCCCCTCGAGACTCCAGAGGCGCCAGGGTCGTAGGTCCATCAGACTCTCGGCATAGAGGGTTGCAAGGTCGAGGTCGTCCGGGTAGCGCCGGGAGAGCTCACCCATCGCTTTGGCGAAGTCCGCTGCGAGCGCCTGCAGATTCGCTCTCGGGTCCTCGGAGTAACGCCTGGCAAGCACTTCGATGTACGCCCGCTCGTTCGGCACTGCGGTCTTTGCGAGCTTCAACGCCCTTTGCACGGCATCGAAGGCGGCCTTCTCACGCTCCGGGTCAACGTCACGGTTGATGTTCGGACCAAGGGCATACGCGATTCCCCAGAGCGGCATGGCCGCCTCCGGATCGAGCGCGGCGGCGCGGCGAAACGAGCGGATCGCTTCCTCGTGATTGAACCCGTAGATGAGCGTGAGGCCCTGGTCGAAGAACCTCTGTGCCTCGGGATTCCGCGTCTGGATCGGATGGTGATGGTGTCCGAGCCTTTCCATCAACGAAACTGGTGCTGCGGCGGCGCGGCGCTCCTCGCCTGAGGCCAAAAGGAGACTCGACAGGACGACGACGAGACCAAACACGATGGATTGCCTCCTCCGCATCGGCACCACGCTGTGCTTGATGCTCACCTACCCTCCCGGAGACGTCTTCGCGCCACTTCAAAACCCGCCAACGTTCCGAAGCTCAGCGGCGAGCGCAGCAGAGCGAGGCCAACGCGACGCACCTGGGTCCTAAGCACGAGTGGTCTCCCACCGACGACTCGATGACTTCTTTCTCGGTGCCAGGAATGCCGGAACGGCCCACCATGAAGAACGGACCGTGCCCACCTGAAATACAGCGAGGCGAGAGTCTTTGCGGACCAGACGCCGAGGCGCTTGCGTTCGGAGAAACCGATACCAGACCTCATTCGGTCCACACTCAGGGCCGAGACTGATGAGATCACGAAGACCGAGGAACCGAATGCGCAGCCGCCTGCGATCGGCGTTGAGATAACTAAACTGTTCGCTGCGCCCGTACCGTTTTGCCCGCGCCAGAGCCTCGCGAGCCTTGGACGCGCGAATGAGGACGATGCGTTCCTCGAGAGTCCGGCGCCGGGCCGCAAGGCCCTGCACCTTCCACTCGAAGAGAAGGCAGGCGGCGTATCGCATCACTTCCTATAGGCCGTACCTAACGCTCCAAAGCTCAGCGGCGAGCGACCCGGCCAACCAGGTGGAGTCCCACGTCCAGAGGGTCTGGGAAAACAAAAGAAGGGCGGGGGACCCCACCCCGCCCTTCTTCCAGCAGCAACAGCCTCCGCCCAATGGCGAGACTGCCGCTACACCGCGCTCAATGTTAGACGCCCAGCTGTCGCAGGAGAGTCGCCATGTCGAAGTAGTGGTGCACCGACTGAACCTTGTCGTTCGCCACTTCGACGACCTGACAGGCGCGGATCTCAAACTTCTTTCCGGTCGCAGGGATCTCTCCCGTCGACGTCTTCAACGGCCCCTTGTGGGTGCCGCGCCACGTCATCTCGAGCACGGCGGTGTTGCCGCTCGCCACCGCCGAGTCGAAGCTGGCCTTGGAGTCCGGCATCGCCGTAGCCCACCCCCGCCAGGCCTCGAGGACATCATCGACCCCTTGAATTTTCCGCTGGGTGCCGAGCTCATCGTAGACCACACCCGGCGCGAGGGATGCCCTTGCCGCACCCCAATCCTTCTCGTTGTAGGCGAGGACCTGCGCCTTCGCAATATCGACGACCGACTTCTGCGCCATGACACTCCTCCTTTAAGAAAAACACCCGATGAAACGGCGCGCCCTAATGCGGCCGTCTCCGCTATCCTTAGCCAGGCTTCTGCGGAAGCCTAACGAAACTCGGCGCTACGCTGCGGCGCGCCGCGCCTCCGAGCCTCGCTGAGCCACCCGAGGCTATTCGCTCACCCTATCACAGCCCGATTTGCCTTTACCTTGCCCGGAGGAGAACCTACGACGAACCTGCGAAATCGCGAAGGGCGCCGGTCGGGTTGGTCTCTGCGCGCGATGCCGCCCACCGTTCCAAAGCTTAGCGGCGAGTACCCGCCCCCCCACTTTCAACCTCTGCCGTGAACCGAGGAATCGCCTTGTCGAGATTGCGGCGGTAAAGTCCAGCGAAGAACGGGCCGACCAGGGCGCTGGCAAGCCCCGTTGCCTGCAGCGTCCACTTGAGCCGTGCGCGATGTTCGCCTGCCGCCTCGAAGGCATGGTCGTATCTGATGGATAGCCACAGGAACGGGCCGACCCAGGACCAGTTTCGATACGGATTGAACTCCTTCACTTCAAATGTGGACCGGAGCCCGTTTCGAAGATGAATGATGCCCTTGGAGGACGTGGATAGCGGCCCAGGTGGCTCGACTTCGATTTTCCTGATATGCCGGGCCCAGTTGGGCCAGCCTTCGACCTCGGCTAGCCGCCGCCATGCTGTTTCCACTGGAACATTGACCACGAATTCTCTCGTTAGAAGCG
>JBOGJN010000212.1:0-50147 GCA_050745445.1 Thermoanaerobaculia bacterium | reverse complement strand
ATTGGCGTGGCGGCGATCTCGGGACCGGTGGACCCGCAGAAGCTCGAACGCGGCATCGCGCACCTCTGCGCCAAAGGCTACGGAGTTCTCGAGGCACCCAATGTTCGCAAGCGGTGTGGCTTCCTCGCCGGCACCGACGAAGAACGCGCGGCGGGATACCGTGCGCTCCTCTGCGATCCGAAGGTTGCCGCAATCTTTTTCGCCCGAGGGGGATACGGCGCCACGCGCGTCCTCGATCGCCTCGAGAGCGACGAGTTGCGCTCCCACCCGAAGATTCATCTGGGTGGCTCCGACCTGACCGCGCTCTTCTGCTCCTTGCAACGCGGGGCGTCTCTGGTGACATTTTACGGACCCATGGTCGCCGTGGAGATGGACAGCACAGAGGAGCTCGACTGGGAGGCGGTGCTCTCGGGTCAGACTCCCGTGCCGCACACCTTTGCACCGGAGGATGTTCTCGCGCCGGGACGGGGGCAGGGAGTCTTGCTCGGAGGCTGTCTTTCGCTGCTGGCGTCGCTCGCAGGCACGCCGGAGGCGCTCTCGGGGCGGGGCACCATCGTCTTCTTCGAAGACACAGGGGAGGAGACTTACCGGCTCGACCGTCTGTTGACCCAGCTGGAACGCTCGGGTACATTCGACGGGGTGCAGGGTCTTCTGATCGGCTCGGTTGTGCCCGACACGCGCAGAGAGTCCCGGGAGCAGGTTCGGGAGTACCTGCGCGACCGCTTCCGAAGCGCTCCGTTTCCGGTCGCGATGGATTTGCCGGCCGGCCACCTCCCGCATCCGCGCACGCTTCCCCTCGGCAGCCGCGTGGTGTTGGATCTGGAAGGAGCGGGCACGCTCTCCTTCCTCGATTCCGGCGTGGCATAGCCATGAAAGCCGCTTTCAAGTCAGGAGGGGCGCGCAACCCTTTCGAGCGCTACGTCGTCAGCCACCCCATGGGGGACATCATCTTCTCCGAGGGCGACATTGGAACCGAGATGTACATCATTCAATCGGGAACTGTCGAACTCGTCAAGTCCATCGGCGGCGAGACACGCACGCTCGCCACACTCGAGAAAGGCGACTTCTTCGGCGAGATGAGCGTGCTGGAGGATGCCCCGCGAACCGCGTCGGCGCGCGCCAAGACGGACGTCGAGGTCGTCCGGATCAACGGTCCGATGTTCGACACGATGCTCAAGAGCAACGCCGAGATCGCGGTCCGGATGATGCGCAAGCTTTCCCACCGGCTGCGCGAGGTGACCGAGATGCTCGAGAAGGCCGTGGGCCGGCAGGTGGCCGAGGAGGAGCGGCCCATCCGACCGAAACCCTCGCCGCCCCGGGACGTCTACCGCCTCGTCGCGTCCGAGGAAAAAGCGGAATTCTTCGTGAACCGCGAAGGGGACACCCTGGTGGGACGCGCGGACCCCGTGACGGGGATTACGCCCGATGTGGACTTGACGCCGCTCGATCCGCAGCGCTCCACTTCGCGCCGGCACGCCAAGATCTATCAGATGGGGGGCACCTTCTACTTCATGGAGGAGATCGGCGTGATGAACGGAACGTTCGTCAACGAGAAGCGGCTGGCCACGGGAGCACCCGTCGCGCTCCAGAACGGCGACGTTCTGAAGTTCGGCCTGGTGTCGTTGACCTTCTACGACTCCGAGGATTGAGACCGGCCACTCGAGCCATCGGCAAACGCGGTTGACCCTCCCGCGCGACCCGCAAGCGGCGCCTCTCGAGCCCTCCGACCACGTCTCACGAATTCCCCGAATCGGAGCCATGCGGGCCGCACGACTGGCCGAATCCGGCGTGCGCACGGTGGGCGATTTCCTGATCACACTTCCGTTTCGCTACGAAGACCGCCGGCGTCACGCCACCGTCGCCACACTCGTGCCGGGCCAGACGGCGACGCTTCTCGTGCGTCTGACCGGCGTCCGTTCGGCCCGCATGCGGCGCGGGACTCTGCGGATCGAGGCGGCGGCCGACGATGCCACCGGCGCGGTGCGAGTCGTCTGGCACAATCGGTATCCATCGTTCGTCGCCGCCGCGGAGAAGGGTCGCGCGGCGTTTCTCTATGGGACACCGGTTATCACGCCCCGGGGTGAACTCCAGATCGAGAACCCGGAGACGGAGTTCTTCGAACCGGGAGAGGACGCGGATCCCCTCCACTCGGGACGGATTGTGGGCGTGTACCACCGCCTGGCCGGCATCGCCCCGAGGGTCTGGAGGACTCTGATCCGGCGCACGCTCGATTCCCTTTCGGCGGACCTGGAGACGGCCGCCGCCCCGGGCAGCCAGATGCTTCGGGCCCTGGAAGCGGTTCACTTCCCGGACTCCCTGGAGGAGGCCGAGCGTTGCCGCCGCCTCCTGGCGAAGGAGGAACTGCTCGTTCTGGCGGCGGGGATCGAGGAGAAGCGCGCGCGGCTCCGGCAACGCCCCGGCGTCGTGATTCGCGGGAGCGAGGCGCTCCGAGGGCTCGTTGCCGGCGCGCTGCCGTTTACCCTGACCAACGCGCAAGAGCGGGCTCTTTCTCAGATCGCGGCCGATCTCGGCTCGGGTCGGGCGATGGCGCGGCTCCTCCAGGGGGACGTGGGCAGCGGCAAGACGATCGTGGCGGGACTCTCGCTCCTGCTCGCCGCAAGGAACCGGGTGCAGGGCGCTCTGATGGCGCCGACGGAGATCCTGGCCGAGCAGCATGCGCAGAACCTTGCGGCCTGGCTGGAGCCGGCCGGCATCAGAGTCGCGCTGCTGACGGGGCGGGTCCGCGCGGAGCCCAGACGGAGGTTGCTCGAGGCGCTCGCCGCCGGCACGATCGACGTGCTCGTCGGCACCCACGCCCTGGTCGAGACACCCGTCGGTTTCCGCAACCTTGGTCTGGTCGTCGTGGACGAGCAACACCGTTTCGGCGTGGCTCACCGCGCCCGCCTCTTCCACAAGGGAGACTCTCCCCACGTGCTCGTCATGACGGCGACGCCCATCCCGCGCTCGCTCGCCTGGGCCATCTATGGAGAGCTGGATGTCTCCGTATTGGACGAGAAGCCTCCGGGTCGCTCACCTGTCATCACGCGCGTCCGGGGTGAAGACGGCCGCGAGAGGATCTACAGGTTCGCGGCGGAGCGGATCCGGATGGGAGAGTGCGTCTATGTGGTAGTCCCCGCGATCGAAAGGGGCGCCCGGGAGGTCGCGGCCACGCGGGAAACGGCCAGGCGAATCGCCGCCGCGGCGCCGGGTATCCCGATGGGTGTGCTCCACGGACGGATGAAGCCGCAGGAGCGTGCCCGGTTGCTTTCCGAGTTTGCCCGCGGCTCGGTCGGCCTGCTCGTCGCGACGACCGTCGTCGAGGTGGGCGTGGACGTTTCGCAAGCCACGTTCATGGTCGTCGAGAACGCCGAGACCTTCGGTCTGGCCCAGCTCCACCAGTTGCGCGGCCGCGTCGGGCGTAGCACGCGCCCCTCCTGGTGCGCCCTGGTCGTCGGTCCGCGCGCGGGAGAGGAGGCGCGACGCCGGCTCGCGATTCTCGAACAGACCTCGGATGGCTTCCTGATCGCGGAGAAGGATCTGGAGGCGCGGGGGCCGGGGGATCTGCTGGGCAGCCGACAGTCCGGACTTCCCACCATGCGCGTCGCCGACCCCATCAAGGATCTCTCCCGTCTCGGCGAAGCCCGCCGGGAGGTGGTCCGGCGCATGGAGGCCGGGGAGAAGATCGTGAGCAGTCTGTTCGGTTGGCCGTGAGAAAGAGGACGTAGGTGGTAGGACGTAGGAGGTAGGGCGTGGGTCGCGGGCCTACCACCTTCCACCTACGTCCTACGTCCTCATGATAGACAGTGCCGCAAAGGGAGGGACGTTGAAGGTTCTGGTGACGGGTGGAACGGGTTTTGTGGGAACACACCTGGTCAACGCGCTCCTGCGGCGAGGTCACGCGGTCGCGATCCTCGCGCGCGCCGAGGCCGCAACGCGCAACCGCTACAACCGACCGGTCGAGACCCTGCGCGGCGACGTGCTCGATCCCCCTTCTCTGTCGGCGGCCTGCACGGGGCGGGAAGCCGTTGTGCACCTCGTCGGAATCATCCACGAGACGGTGGGCCAGAGCTTCGACCGGATGCATCGCGTGGCGGTGGAAAACGTCGTCGGCGCGGCGCGCAGCGCCGGCGTGCGCAGGCTCCTCCACATGAGCGCGATGGGGACCTCCGAAGACTCGCCGTCGCAGTATGGCCGGACAAAAGCCGCCGGCGAGAAGGTGGTCCGGGCATCGGGACTCGACGGGACGATCTTCCGCCCTTCGATCATCTTCGGGCCGGGAGACGGCTTCGTCTCGCTTCTCGCCCCGATCGTAAGGCACAACCCCCTCTTCATCCCTGTCATCGGCCCGGGGACCACGAGATTCATGCCCGTCTCGGTCTACGACGTCGCGCGCGTGTTTGCCGACGCGCTCGAGAAGCCCGAGACGGTGGGCCGGGCCTTCGAGGTCGGCGGCCCGCAGACACTGACCTTAAACGAAATCTATCGGGAGATCGCCATGGCGGTTGGGAAGCCCCGCAAGCCTCTCGTGCATTTTCCCCTCTGGTGGGGACGGTTCCTGGCCGGCCGCTTCGAGTGGCTGGCCCGAAAAGGGTGGCTCGAGGCTCCGCCGCTGACGCGTGACCAGCTCGCGAGCCTCTCGCGAGACAACGCGGCCGACATCTCGCTGACACTCGCGGTCTTCGAAGGGCCCTGGCGGGAGTTCCGGAGCGGGATCCGCGACTACCTTTCGGGGGGCAAGCGCCATGACCCCAGGTTCGGCTTCGGAAATGAAGCGGACATAGATCGAGTGAAGGTGCTTCGCATTCGGTGAAGCTGGGCGTGAGCCTCTCGATCGCCTAGGAGCCGGCCGGCGGGCCCTTTCGAAGGTGGATCTCGCCGGAAGTCGCGCGCACCACCACCTTCGAGCCGCCTCCGTTCAAGGTCCCCGAAGCGTGCTGGGAGCCGGACTTGCGCGTCAGCGCGATCTCGGGAAAATCGGAGTGGATCAGCGTCTCTTCGAACCCGGCACAACCGGAGACCCCGAGATCCACATCGCCGCGGAAGTCGGCCGGCAGCGTGAGCGTCACGTCCCCGCCCGAGTTGCGGATGGAGACGCCAGCCCTTGCCTCCCGCGAGACGACGGTCACCCGGACGTCTCCGCCCGCCGTGTCCGCCTGCACACCGCCCCCGACGGAAGAGAGAACGATGTCTCCGCCCGCCGTGCGAGCCTCGGCGGACGCCTTCACGCGGTCGATCCGGATGTCTCCTCCCGAAGTCTCCACCCTGACGCCGCCGGCGACGGACTGCGCCTGGATGTCACCGGCCAGCGTCTGCGCCTTCAGGTCTCCGCCGACGGAGCCGATGACGACGTCGCCTCCGTAGGTCTTCAGATCGGCGTCTGCGCCGGTGGAGGCCACACGAATCTCACCCGAGTGCGTCAGGATCCTGGCCTTCCCGCTCACGTGCCCCACGTGGTAATCCCCGTGCCCGGAGGTCGAGAAGAAGTCCCCCGCGATGTCTCCCCGAACGACGTCCTCGCCCTCTTTGGGGGGCATGGGCGCCGCCGGAGGCGCCGGTGGGGCCGGGGGAGCGGGCGGCGCCGCGGGAGCCGGCCTGATGACCTTCACCTGTACGGGTGGGACGGTCACGACGATGGAGCGCCGCTGTGAAACGAGAGGCTTCGCGTCGCTCTCCTTGGTCCCCGCGGCCAGCAGGCTGATGGCGCCGTTCAAGGTCAAGAGGCTCACGCTCGCCCCTCCCTGGCCAATGGAGCCGGAGTACTCGCGCCGCGGGTTGAGAATCCTTATGCGGCTCAATTCGTGCTGGGCCCGATCCAGCTCGTGCATCGACTCCCGAATCTCGACTTCGATCTCCCTCATCGACTCTTCGATTTCTCTCTCGATCTCCTGGACATCCACCTCGACCCCCCCGTCTTCCCGGTCCCGCACTGTGACGTGCCGGGGCGGCCGCGGGGCAGCCGAGGCGGGCTCCTTCTTGCGCGGCGCCTCTGCGCCGTTGAGCAGCGGCCTGGACAGCAGGTGACGCTCCTCCGCCTCCGGAGTCCCCCCACGGAAGGGGAGGGGGAAGGTCGAGGCGATCGTGCCGTTCATCGTGGAGGCCGAAAGCTCGAATGTGGCGTCTTTCGGAAGCGTCAGAACGACGGCTCCGTTGACGGTCTTCAGCTCCAGCGAGGCATCCGACGGTAGGGCCTGCGCGGCCACGTCGATCTTGCCGTTGACGCTCTGGGCCGTGACCGACTGGCGTGATCCTCGCGCCAGCACGTCCCCGTTGACGCTCTGGAGGTCGAGTTCCCCGTCCAGTTCGCGGACGTGGACCTCTCCGTTGACCGTGTGGAGTACCGCGTTCACGCCGGGCGGAAGGAAGACTTCGTACTTCGCGGTGATCTTGCAGTCGCGGCAGCGGGACTCTCCGTGTCGCCGGCTGCCGAAGTCGGAGCCGCGAGAGCCGGGCCAACGAGTCTCCAGTGAGAACTCATCGTCGTCCCGCTGCTGCTCGATCTTCGTCTTCGCCAGAGCCTCTTCGGCCCGCTTCTGTGTCGGGGCGGTCACGGTCAGCGTGACGGTCGCGGAAAACTCCTTGCCGGGGGAGGCCAGGATGTCGCCCGAAATGTTCTGGATCCGCACGGTGGAGGAAGGCCCGAGTGTCGCGCCGAAGTGGTCCACCCGCTGCGCCGTGAAGCCGTCGGGCTCCGCCCGTGAAACGGTCGCCGCAAGCATCAGGAGAAGGCCGAGGACGAGCAACAGCCAGAGCCCTGCCCAGTCGGGATGCTCGCTTCGGGACGAGAGGCCCGGGATTCTCGTTTCTTTGCTCATCGTCGAGAGAGACGCGCCGGAAGTCTTGGAGGTTACGATCCGCATTCTCGCGCTCCTCTCAGAACTCGATCGCTTTCAAGGCCGAGGCCGCTTTTGCGCGCACGAAGCCGTTTTCCGATGGGTCGAAGGCCTTCTCCCGCAGCGATTCGATGGTTTTCGGATCGGGAGAAGCCTTTGCGGCAATCGCGAGCGCTTCGATGGCCGTCAGCCGCACGGCGGGGTTGCGGTCGGTTTGGAGGGCATCCAGAAAGGCGCCCCGGATGTCCGGCGTCATGGCGAATCCGGCCAGCGCGTCCGCCGCCTTCTTGCGCACGCCCGGGTTCTGATCCCGCTTCAACGTACTCGTCAGAGCGCGGACGATGTCGGGTGATGCGGGAGCCACGCCCGCGCCATAGTGAGAAGACACCAGCTCGATGGCCCGCGACTTCTCCCCGGACGTCTGCGTATTGCGCGAAACGAGGTAGGCGAGCAGCCTGGCCATCTCCGGATCCTCGGCGCGCGCGACGACGGTGTGCCGGGAGGTGACGTCGAACGACACGCCGATCTTCCCCTGCGCGTCTGCCGGACGGTAGGAGACGTTCGAGAGGGCGGAGCTCGGGTCGAACTCCGGCGCCGCGGCCACCGCAGCCGCGGGGCGGGAGGCCCGTGCCCCGGCACGCGCCGCAAGGTAGCCGCCCGCGGCCGCCAAGAGCATTGCCGCGGCCCGCAGGAGCAGGCGCGGCCACCGGGCCGCCGGCCGGAAAGTGCGGATGCGCTGTCGCAGCAACTCCTCCTCCAAAAGCTCCATGGAACGCCGCCGAAACTCCGGCGTCACCGAGGCATCCGGGTCCTCCCCGAGCGCCGTCCAGGCCTGCTCGATGCGGGCCATTTCCTCCCGGCACGCCCGGCAGGTTTCCAGATGCCCGGCGACCTCGCGGCGGAGCGACTCCGCCGACTCACCAAGCAGCCCGTCCACGGCCAGACCGGTCAGTTCGCTGCATTCCATGAGGCTTCTCCTTCGGAAAAACGGGCCTTCAGGGTCTCCACGGCCCGAAAGATGCGGGTCTTGACCGCGCCCACCGAGATACCGAGGACGCGAGCGATCTCGGCATAGGGCATTCCGTGATAGCGGGCGAGGACCAGAGCCTCGCGCTGCTCCTCCGAAAGGGATTGGAGGGCGCGGCGCACGGCGTTTTTCTGTTCCCGGCGCATGAGGCTCGCCTCGACACCGTCCCCTCTCTGGGAGGGCTCCGGAATCGCCTCCAGCGGAATCACAGAGGCGCGGCGATCCCGGCGCCGGCGGTCGCGGCACGCATTAGCCGCGATCGCGAAGAGCCAGGAGGAAACCTCGGCTCGCCCATTGTACTGGTGGGCCCGGGAGATCGCTTTCACGAACACTTCCTGTGTTACCTCTTCTGCGGCCGACCGGTCGGACAGCAGGCGATCCGCGAAACGGAGGATCGGGGCGGCATACCGCTCGAAGAGCTCTCCCGCCCCGCTCGTGTCGCCTTCGCGGATGCGCTCGAGCAGCCGGCGGTCTTCGGTCATCCCGCCGTCCATTTTCGCTTCGTTCCGATCGGCACGGCACTTCCGGAGACGCCCGGAGCCGGGAAAGGTTTCGCGTCCTCCGCGGGCGGGGAGAGGATCGGATCGCGCCGTGGAGGCATCTGTTGGAGCCCTTCTCACCGTATGATCTACGAAAAGCCCATCGAGGTGGCCCTGCCGGGCCGGATTTGGAGCCTGGACGGGAATGGCAAGGAGGAGGCACGATGGCGAGCACCGCCCCGCTTGACCCCAACCGCTCCGCCGCTCTCGAGCGCACCCGCCGGCGGATGGGCAAGTTCTTCCGCGAGAATCAGGTGCTCGGACGCCGCAACGCAATCGGTTGCGTGGCCCTGGAGATCACCCAGCGCTGCAACCTCGACTGCACGCTCTGCTATTTGTCGGAGAACTCCGAGCGGGTCAAGGACATCCCGCTCGAAGAGGTCTTCCGGCGAATCGACAGGATCCAGGAGCAGTTCGGGGCGCGGACGGCGGTCCAGATCACCGGTGGCGACCCGACGCTACGCAAACGCGAGGAGCTGGTCGAGATCGTACGCCGCACGCGGGAGCGCGGGCTTCTCCCCACGCTCATGACCAACGGCATCAAGGCCACGCGTGACCTGCTCGAGGAGTTGACGGCCGCAGGCTTAAACGACATCGCCTTCCACGTGGACTTGACTCAGGAGCGCCGGGGCTACGCGACGGAGAAAGACCTGAACGCCATCCGCCTCGAGTACATCGAGCGGGCGCGAGGCATCCCGATCGCGGTTGTCTTCAACACCACCGTCTGCCAGTCGAACTTCGAGGAGATCCCCGATCTCATCCGCTTCTTCCGGAAGCACGCGGACGTGGTCGGCATGGTTTCCTTCCAGCTCCAGGCCGACACCGGGCGAGGGGTGCTGCGCGAGCGGGACCGCGTCATCTCGCTCGAGACGGTCCGCCAGAAGATCGTCGAGGGAGCCGGCACGAGAATCTCCTGGGACACCGTCCTGATCGGGCATCCGATGTGCCACCGGATCGGCATGATGCTCGAGGCCAACGGCAACCTCTACGACTTGAACGACGATCCCGCCGTCTTCAACCGATTCTTGACGGACTGCCGGCACGTGATGCTCGACCGCCGTGATCCGAGGAGGGTGGTCTGGGCGCTCGCCCTGGAGGCCCTCCGGCGGCCCGCGTGGATGGGCCGGGCGGTTCGCTTCTTTGCTCCGAAGATCTGGAAGATGCGCCGGGATCTGCTCGCCGCCCGGGGGCGTGTCCACAAACTCTCCTTCTTCGTCCAGAACTTCATGGACGCTTCGGCGCTCGACCCCGAGCGTCTGCACGCGTGCTCCTTCATGGTCATGACGTCGAACGGACCCATCTCCATGTGCGCGCACAACGCCCGGCGGGACGAGTTCATTCTGAAGCCACTCGAGGTCGACACGGCGGAGGGCCGGGCCGTGTGGAACCCGCTCTCGGGCCAGCTGCTTCCGGTCATCCAGTGAGAGGAGATCCGATGCAGGCCGCAAGGCTCCCGCTCCTGCTGCTCGCCACACTGACCGCCTGTGCGATCCACGTCCCTCCGCCGAAGATCATTCCGGAGGGCGCGCCTTCCCCGGAGAGGGCCTGGGAGAATCTGCTCTCCCGGCACGTCGACGACCAGGGCCGGATCGACTTCGCCGGGATCGCCCAGAAGCCGGCGAACCTGGAAGCCTACGTGGCCTGGATCGCCCGGATCGGTCCCGAGTCGGCGCCGGAGTCGTTCCCCACGACCGCAGCGAAGCTTGCCTACTACATCAACGCCTACAACGCGCTCGCGGTCTACGACGTCTTGAAATCGGACTTCCCACCGGATTTGAACGCCGTGAAGGTCCGTTTCTTCTACCGTAACCGCTTCGAGATGGGTGGCAAGTTCATTTCCCTCTACGCGTTGGAGAACCAGGTCATTCGGCCAATCGGAGACCCGCGGGTCCACGTCGCCTTGAACTGCATGGCCCGGGGCTGCCCGAGGCTTCCCCGCGAGCCCTTCGCCGCCGCGGAGCTCGACGCTCAGCTCGAGCGCGAGGCAGGGCGCTTCTACAACGAGGAGCGCAACGTGCGCCTCGAGCCGGAAAAGAAGACCGTCTTCCTGTCGCAGATCCTGCAGTTCTACACGGAGGACTTCCTGAAGAAAGCACCGAGCCTCATCGAGTACGTGAACCGGTACCGGGAGGAGAAGATCCCCAGCGGCTGGAAAGTGGACTTCATCCCGTACGACTGGAACCTCAACAAGCAATGAGAGGGCGGCGCGCCGGCGTCGTCCTGCGGTTTGTCATCGGGCTGGTGCTCTCGGCGACGGGCCTGGGCAAGCTGCTCGACCTCCGCGGCTTCGCCGGCGTCCTTCGCACGTACGAGGCGTTTCCCGAGGGCGCGCTCCTGCCGCTCGCGCTCGCTATCCCGCTCGCGGAGCTGGCGCTCACGCTCTGGCTCTTCTCCGGGCGAAGGCTCGCGGGCGCGGCCATCGCCGCGGTCGCGATCCACGCTGGTTACGCCGGGTGGTCGGCCGTGAGCCTGATGCGGGGGCTGAAGCTTTCTAACTGCGGCTGCTTCGGCGTCTTCCTGGCGCGGCCGCTCGACTGGGCAACGGTGGCTGAGGACCTCGTGATGGTTGGCCTGTCCGTCTGGCTCCTCGGCGCGGCACGGGCGGGGGAGCGCTCTTGATCGCCGTTTTGCTCGCCGCCTCGCTGGCATCGATCCCGGCGGACCGCGCGTTCGAGCCGTGGTTCACCGAGCGCCAGGTCTCCGTCTCGATCGCTAGAGTCCCCGGCGGGACCCCGTGGATCCGCGGCGTCGCGGAGCTGCCGGTCCCGGCCGAAGCCGTCTTCACCGTCGTCGTCGACTACCCGCACTACCGGGAGTTCTTCCACCCTGCGGTCAAGGAGGCAGCCGTCCTGGAGTCGGAAGGGGAGAGCGCGCGCATCCACTTCGTCTGGCCTTATCCCTTTCCGTTCCGCAACCGTGACGCCATCGTGGCCTACCGCGGCGAGCGGCTGCCGGAAGGCGGGTTCCTGCTGTCGTGGCACGACGCGGCCAAACCCGGTGATCCGTCCGAAGGCGTCCGGATCAAGAGGGTCGCGGGCGAAACGCGCATCGAGCCGCTCGGCCTCGACCGTTGCCTCGTCACGTACACATATCTCGGTGACCTCGGCGGGCGCTTCCCGAAGACCGTCGAGGAGAAGGCCTGGCGCCACGAGCCGGTCGGCTACATGCTCGCAATTCAGCGGCGACTGAAGCTGCCCGACGTGCAGAAGTGAGCCGGCCTCGGCGTCCGTTCCCCTGCCAACTTCCGCCGACCGCCTTGCGCCGGGTATAGTCCCTTCGAGTGGACTCCCTCGGCTTCAAGGTTGTCGATTTCGCGATCCAGCTCGCGGTCATCCTTTTTGCCATCTCCTTCCACGAGTCGGCGCACGCCTGGTCGGCGCTTCAATTCGGCGACACGACGGCCCGCGACCGGGGTCGGATCTCCTTGAACCCGATCCGGCACATCGACCCGTTCGGCAGCATCGTGTTACCGCTCGTGCTTTTCATCTTTTCCGGCTTCATCTTCGGGGCGGCGAAGCCGACACCCGTGGACCTCCGGTACGTTCGCAACCCGCGCCTGGCGAACCTCGTCGTGTCCGCGGCCGGTCCTCTGTCGAACTTCCTCCTCGCCGGCGTTGGCATCCTGCTCCTACGTGTGACTCGTGTGCTGTCGCCACAGTCGATCGACAACCTGGTGCAGGCGCTTCAGGGAAGGCACTTCGCGGCGGGTGCCCTGGCGCCGGTCACATACGTGCTTTTCTATTTTGCTCTCGTCAACGTTTCTCTGGCCGTGTTCAACCTCATTCCGATTCCGCCGCTCGACGGAAGCGGCGTGGCAGCATCCCTGATCGGACCTTCTGCGCAGAGAGCCTTCGCCGTGCTGGCGCCGTTTGGCCTTCTGGCCCTGATCCTCCTGATGACGACCCCCTTTCTGCGGTGGATCTTCAGACCATTCCAGCGACTGCTTCTGTTGCTGGTGTTCGGGCACTGACCGCTCGCATGTCATCTCTTTCTCCACCGAGCCTCTAGTGTCCGACGAACACACCGAGAGCGCCCTCCCGCCTGTTCAGATCGGTGCGTTCAGTGGTCCCCTGGACCTGCTGCTGCATCTGATTCGGATCAACCAGGTTTCGATCACCGACATCCCCATCGCGGAAATCACCGAGCAGTACACCTCGTACCTGGACACCATGCTGGAGCTGGACCTGGATGTCGCTTCGGAATATGTGGCCCTGGCGGCCGAACTGATCTACATCAAGTCGAGAATGCTCCTTCCGCATCCTACCGGCCCGCCGCAGGAGGACCCGCGGGAGGCTCTGGCCCGGAGGCTTCTCGAGTACGAGCGCTACAAGAAAATGGCCGAGTCGTTCCACGAGATCGATACGTTACGCGCCGGGCTCTGGCCCCGGCCCGAGAGCCAGATCCCGAGATCGGGGGATTCCTCGCCTTCACTCGAAGTTTCCCTTTTCGATTTGATCGACGCGTTTCGGAAGGCCGCGGAACGCTACCAGTTGTCCCACCCGCCGGCCCTGGAGATCCGGCACCTGCGTTTCTCGGTCGGCAAGAAAATGGAAGAGCTCGTGACTCGGCTGGAAGGGGCCGGGACGTTACCGCTCTTGGAGTTCTTGGGCGAGATGCACTACCGCGCCGAGGCCGTCACGGTCTTCCTGGCAGCCCTGGAGCTGATCCGGCTCGGGGTCGTCCGCGCGTTCCAGCCGTTGCCCTTCGGGGAGATCCATGTCAGCCGCACCGAAGTTCCGTTCTCGGCCGACCAGGTGCGCGATACTTACCGGTGAGAAAGCCATCAGCTGTCAGCTATCAGCTCTCAGCCGGAGACGACGAGTAGGGGAGCTGAAAGCTGAGAGCTGAAAGCTTGGAGACATGACCGAGACGACGGCGACGGAGCCAGCCGAGACTCAACCGGAACGGCCACGGCAAGACAACCCGGCAAGGGTTCGCGCCGCGCTCGACGCCCTTCTCTTCTCTTGCCCGCGCCCCATCTCCGAGAAAGATCTGGCGGACGTGCTCGAGGCCACTCGCGGGGCAATCCGCGAGGCCCTGGAAATGCTTCGCGCGGACGCGGAGCAGCCTCAACGCGGGATCCGGCTCGAGTCGGTGGCCGGAGGATGGAGATATGTCACGCGGCCCGAGTTCGACTCGCTGCTTCGCAAGTTCCACGAGGTCACCGAGAGGAGCCGGCTCTCGTTGGCCGCGCTCGAGACTCTGGCGATCATCGCCTACCGCCAGCCGATCACGCTTCCGGAGATCCAGGAGATCCGGGATGTGAATTCGGCCGCCGTGGTCCGGACGCTCTTCGAGAAGGGCCTCATCACGACGGCGGGCCGAAAACCGGTGGTCGGAACGCCGTTCCTCTACCGCACGACCCATGAGTTTCTGATCCGGTTCGGCTTGAAGCAGCTCGAGGAACTCCCAAAGCCGGAGGAGCTGGAGGAGGACCTTTCAGCAACGGTGTCTGACCCGGAGGCCGCGCAGGCGCTCCCCGCGCCCTTCGTCTCCACCTTGTCCGATCCCGAAGACGATGATGAGGACGAGGACGATGATAACGCGTGAGCCGTGAGCCGTGAGCCGTGAGCCGTGAGCCGTAAGCGGTAAGCCGAAACGATGGAAACGCATTTCTTCGGCTAATGGCTAATGGCTAACGGCTAACGGTCCCAATGCCCTCGATCCGCGTTCAAAAGATCCTCGCCGAAACCGGCCTCGGATCGCGTCGTCAGGCCGAAGAATGGATCCGCGAGGGGCGCGTCCGGGTCAACGGCCGTGTCGCCCGGCTCGGTGACCGCGCCGATCCCGAGAAAGACGCGCTTCGCCTGGACGAGAAGCGCGTGCGTCCGCGCGCCCGGAAAACCTACATCCTCCTCAACAAGCCACGGGGCTATGTGACGAGCGTCTCCGACCCGGAGCAGCGCGACACGGTGCTGGACCTCTTGCCTGGCGGCCTGCGGCGAGCCGTCAAACCGGTGGGGCGCCTGGACGTCCAGACCGAGGGGCTCTTGCTCCTGACCGACGACGGGGATCTCGCACGCCTCGTGACGCACCCCTCGACCGGCTGCTCAAAGGAATACCGGGTCAAGGTCTCCGGCGTTCCCGAAGAGGGGCGCCTCGAGAAGTTGCGACGCGGGATCGCGATCGACGGCCGGCCGACGCGCTCCTGCACGGTCGAGCGGATTGGGACGACCGCAGGGAGAGGGGAGGGGAACTCCTGGTTTCGGGTCGTCCTGAGAGAAGGGCGCGCGCGACAGATCCGGCGGATGTTCGAAGCGATCGGCCACCCCGTCTCGAAGCTGAAACGGATCTCGATCGGACCCATCCGGGACGAGCGCCTGCCCAGAGGCGCCTACCGCATGCTGCGCCCGGAAGAAGTCGAAGCGCTTCGAAAGGCCGTGGGCAGCCATCGTCCCCCGTCCCGCGTCTTCGGCTCCCCGCGATGAAGGAGCCGCTGATCGTCGCGATCGATGGCCCCTCGGGCGCGGGAAAGTCCACGGTGGCCAGGATGCTGGCCCAGAAGCTGGGGGTTCCGTACATCGACACGGGGGCGATGTACCGGACGGTGGGCCTGGCCGCAAGAGAGGCCGGCATCGCCCTGCCAATCACCACCCGCGAGAGGGTCGTGAGTCTGGCCGGATCTCTCCAGATCGAGCTCTTACCGGACGCGGGGGGAACACGCGTGCTCTGCAACGGGCAGGACGTGACCGAGGCGATCCGCCAGCCGGAGATCTCGCTCTACGCCTCGGCAGTCTCCGCGATCCCGGGCGTCCGCCGTTGCCTGGTGCCCTTGCAGCGACGCCTGGCGCGGGAGCGGGGAGGAGTTCTGGAAGGACGCGACATCGGCACAAAGGTTTTTCCGCAGGCTCCGCACAAGTTCTTTCTGACCGCTTCCGTGGCCGAACGCGCCGGACGACGAGCACGGGAGTTGGCCGCGCGCGGAACTGCACAGCCCTACGAGACCGTTCTGGGAGAGCTCGAGCAGCGGGACGCCGACGACTCGAACCGGGCCGATTCGCCCTTAAAGCTCGGCCCGGGGTATGTCCTCATCGACTCGACCGGCCTGGACGCGGCGGCCGTGGTCGCGAAGATGGAGCGGCACATCCGGGGCGCCGGTTGACTCGGCTCTCTCCGGCAACATAGAGTATATTTTTGTAATTCAAATACTTATGCGAGGGGACCCTCTCTCCCATGACGGCTGAAAACGACAAAGGAGGTCGGGAAAACGAATCCATGGAAGCCGAACAGGAACTGACACCCCAGGAGTACGAGCACCTTCTGGCGCAATACGAGAACTCCTTCAAGAACCTGCAAGAAGGCCAGATCATCCGGGGGCGGGTCCTGACCGTTACCCCTTCCGAAGTGATCGTGGACATCGGATACAAGTCGGAGGGGATCATCCCGGTCTCCGAGTTCACCGACTTTTCCGGCACCGTTCTGGTCAAACCCGGGGACACCGTGGACGTCCTGCTCGAGCGCACCGAGGACCAGAACGGCTATGTGGTCCTTTCCAAGGACAAAGCCGAGAAAATGAAGGTCTGGGACGAGGTGGAAAAATCCTACCGTTCCGGGTCGACGGTTCGGGGACGCGTGATCGACAGGATCAAGGGCGGCCTGGCCGTGGACATCGGCGTGAAGGCCTTCCTGCCGGGCTCTCTGGTGGATGTCAAACCGGTCAAGAACCTGGAGGCGCTGCGCGGCAAGGACCTGGACTTCAAGGTCATCTCCGTGGACAAGAAGCGGGGCAACATCGTGCTCTCGCGCAAGGCGGTCGTCGAGATCGAGCAAGAGGCCAGGAAGAAAGAGACCCTCCAGCTGCTTGAAGAAGGACGCGTCCTGCGCGGAACGGTCAAGAATCTGACCGACTACGGTGCCTTCGTGGATCTGGGAGGCCTGGACGGACTGCTCCACGTGACCGACATGTCTTGGGGCCGGGTCAATCATCCCTCCGATCTGGTGAAGGCCGGCGAGGAGATCGAGGTCGTTGTCTTGAAGTTCGACCGGGAGACCGAACGGGTCTCTCTTGGCACCAAGCAACTGACGGAGGACCCGTGGTCTCACGTGCCGGACCGGTACCCGGCGGGTTCCCGGGTGTCGGGCCGGGTCACCAACGTGACCGACTACGGCGCCTTCGTGGAGTTGGAGCCCGGCGTCGAAGGCCTTGTGCACGTCTCGGAGATGTCCTGGTCGAAGAAGGTCAAGAACCCCTCCAAGGTTGTCTCGCCGGGCGACGTGGTCGAGGCGGTGGTGTCGGACGTCAACCGCGAGGCTCGCCGGATTTCCCTCTCCCTGAAGGACACGTTGCCTGACCCGTGGGAGAGCGTCGTCGAGAAGTACGCCGTCGGAAGCCGGGTCTCGGGGAAGGTGCGCAATCTGACGGACTTCGGCGCCTTCGTGGAGATCGAGGAGGGTGTGGACGGCCTGGTGCACGTGTCGGATATGTCGTGGACCAAGCGCATCAAGCACCCGTCGGAAGTTCTGAAGAAGGGAGATGACATCGAGGCCATCATCACCTCGATTGACCAGGAAAACCGCCGCATCTCACTCTCGATCAAAGAGTTTCAACCCAACGATTGGCAGATCTTCAAGGACAAGTGCCACCCGGGCGAAGTCGTGGACGGTGTGGTGACGCGCGTCACGGATTTCGGAGTCTTCGTGCAGATCGCGGGCCTGGTCGAGGGGCTCATGCACGTTTCGGAGACCGAACTTTCCCGCGGCCAGAAGCCGCAGGACCACTACAAAGAGGGAGATCCGGTGCGTGTCCGGATCCTTCGAATTGACGACGCAGAGATGAAGGTGGGTCTCTCGGGGCTGCAAACGGAATCCACGCCGGAGGTGACGGTTCCGCCGGAGACGCCGCCGTCCGCCCCGCCCCCCGAGACCGCGGTGCCGGCCGCCGAGGCCGCGCCGGCCGAACCCGCGCCGCAGACGCCCGCGCCGGAAGGGAAGGCTGCGCCAAAGAAGAAACCGACGCGCAAGAAGGCCGCCAGCCCCCCGGCAAAGACAAGTCGGAGACGCGCGCGATGACAAAAGCCGAACTGATCGAGCGCGTCGCGGCCGCGACGGACGTCACCAAGAAACAGGCGGAAGCCATCGTCGACACGGTGTTCGACGCCATCGTCAAGTCGCTCAAAGGCGGGCAGAAGATCGAGCTGCGCGGTTTTGGCTCATTCCGCCTCCGCGAGCGGGGCGCCCGGATGGGGCGTAACCCCAAGACCGGCGTCCGCGTGGCCGTGCCGGCCAAAAAGATCCCGTACTTCAAGCCCGGCAAGGAATTGAAGGAGCTCATCAACCGGTAGGTAAGGTCTTCATGCCGGACGTCCTTTTGACCCCCTGGCGCTACGATTACCTGGTGGCGAGCAAAACGGGAGGCTGCATTTTTTGCGAGGCCGCGGCCTCAGACGACGAGGAACGCTCCCTCGTCGTCTTCCGTGGCAGGAGGGTCTTCGTCATCTTGAACCGCTACCCCTACACCAACGGCCACGTCATGGTCGCTCCCTACGGCCACGACGCCTGGCTTTCGGACTCGAGCGCCGAGACACGGACGGAGCTGATCGAAACCGTTGCGCGGGCCCAAAAGTTGCTCGTCTCGGAGTACGGCACCGATGGCCTGAATGTCGGGATCAACTTCGGTTCGGCAGCCGGCGCGGGCATTGCCGACCACTACCACGTCCACGTTGTGCCTCGCTGGAAGGGGGACACCAACTTCATGACAGTGGCCGGCGACGTGCGCGTGGTGCCGGAGGAGCTCTCCGCCACACGCCGACGACTGCGGCCCCTCTTCGCGGCGGCCGCCCCATGACCGCCCCTTCTGGGCAACGCTCGCCACGGCCCTGGCTCGCCACGGCGCTCGCCTGGGTGTTCCCGGGATCCGGACACCTCTATTTAGGCCGGCGCAGGACGGCCCTCGCCTATGCGCTGATCGTGACGGCGACGTTCTTGCTCGGCCTCTCCTTCGAGGGTCGTCTCGATTCCCCAGAAGCGGGCCAGCCGCTGACGCTGCTCGCGACCTTTACGGTCTACGGCGCCGGCCTCTTGAACATCGGGGCCCGCATGGTCTCGGACAACCCGGGCGGCACGATCCTCGCCGTGACCTATGAGTACGGATGCACGTATCTGCGGACCGCCGGACTCATGAACCTCCTCCTCATGCTGGACGCCTACGACATCGCGGTCGGGAGAAAGACATGAAAGCTGTCAGCGGTCAGCTCTCAGCTCTCAGCCCGGAAACGGGACCGGGCGACGGCCTTCGCCTCACGCCTGACGCCTCACGCCTTTCGGGCGCCGAGCTCGGAGCGGAGGCGCGGGCGTGATGGCGTCTGTGGTTCCGGCCGACCACTTCCTCATCCTGACGCTCTATGCGCTGCTGCTCTCGGTCTTCTTCGCGCTCCTGTGGCGCCAGGAGAAACGGGCCCGCATCCTCCTCTTCGTCAAGGTCTTTGCCGCCCTCGTGCTCGGCGGTCTTGCCCTGGCCTGGCTGATGTATCCCTTCCCCTCGTAGGCAGCAAAAGGCGAAGACACGACGGTCGCCTTTCTCCGACGGCCGTCGAGCGAACTCGAGCGTACGGCCGCCGCTCATCACACCGGCCTCTGGCTGGGCGCCGGCCACTGCAGGCCGGCCGAATTCCACCCCGCCTGCTCAACTTGGTTTAATCTGACGCCGTGGACCTGCTGATCTCTGCCGGAGAGGCCTCCGGGGACCTCCACGGGGCTCGCCTCCTGCGCGCTCTTCGCAAGCGCCGGCCGGACATCACGGCATTCGGCATGGGGGGTCGGCGCCTCGAGGCCGAAGGGCTATCGCCCATTCTGCGCTCCGAAGCCTTGTCGGTCGTCGGGATCTTCGAGGTCGTCGAGAAATTGCCGGCGCTTTTCCGGGCGCTGGGCGTCCTGAGGAAAGAGGCCCGGCGGCGCACACCGGACGCCGCGATTCTGATCGACTTCCCGGATTTTCATGGACTCCTGGCGCGCCGCCTCCATCGCGAGCGCATTCCGCTTTTCTACTACGTCAGCCCTCAGGTGTGGGCGTGGCGCTCGGGGCGCGCGCGCGTCATCGCGCAGAGGGCCCGCAGGATCATCACGCTCTTTCCCTTCGAGACGAAGATCTACCGGCGTCTCGGGGGCAACACCGTCTGGGCCGGCCATCCGCTCGTGGACGACGTTCGCGAGGGTCTGGAGAGGCCCTCGCCGCTGCCGGGGAAAACGCGTCGCCGCCTGATTCTGCTGCCGGGCAGCCGCAGGTGGGAGCTCGAGCGCCACTGGGCGCCCATGGCCGAGGCGGCCGGGCGACTGGCACGGCGTCTTGATCTCGAAGTCATTGCCGTGCGAGCCGCCGGTCTGTCGGAAGACCTCTTCCAAAACGCAGCCGGGTGGGGCATCCGTCTGGTCTCGGAAGCCGTTCACGCGGTGCTGGCGACGGCCGACCTCGCCCTGGTCGCTTCCGGAACGGCGACGCTCGAGGCCGCCCTCTGCGGAACCCCCATGATCGTCCTTTACCGCACCTCCTCGGCAAGCTTCGCCGTCGGCCGGCTCCTGGTCCGGGTGCCCTGGATCTCCCTGGTGAATATCGTCGCCCAGGAAGAGGTCGTTCCGGAGCTGCTGCAAAAAGAGGTCTGTGCGGACCGGCTCGAGGCCGAAGCCGAGGCACTCCTGCTCTCCCCGGAGCGGTTGCGTCGGATGAAAGAAGGGCTGGCGCGCGTCGCACGGGCGCTCGGCCCTCCGGGCGGGAGCCAACGCGCCGCCGATGCCGTGCTGGAGGCTCTCGAAGATCTTCGTCCCGCCTCGCAACCTCCGATTCCCGTTTCTCGGCTTCTGCCATGAAACCGCTCCGCCGGCTGCTCGTCTATTTCGCACGCTACCGTGGGCGGGCGCTGGCCGCTCTCTTCGCAATGGGGATCGTTTCGCTCTCGACGGTCGCGATGCTGTTCCTGATCGGAAAAGTCGTGGACGATGCGCTCGGGGCAGGGACGGCGGCCTCCCTCTCCGGTCTGCGCGGCGGGGCCGGGGCCAAGACCGCGCCGCTGCTGCGCTGGCTCGACACCGGTTATGCGGCCGCCCGGCAGGCGGCCGAAAGCCATGGCGTGGACGTTCGCGCCGCCGTTGTCCTTCTGTTGCTGCTCTCGCTTGTCTCCAAGAACGTCCTCTCCTATTTCTCCGAGTTCGAGTTGAACGCCATCGGCGTCTCGATGGTTCGGGACCTGCGCCGCGACACCTATGGCAAGCTGCTCCGACAGTCCGCCCGGTTCTATTCGAAGGCCTCGACCGGCGACCTCATGAGCCGCATGCTCTCCGACGTCGAGCAGATCCAGATCGCTTTCGGAAACAACCTGACCGACCTCGTGCAGGGCGTCCTCACGCTGCTGCTCGTGCTCGCCTACGTGTTCTCGCTGAACGCCCGCCTCGCCATGATCGCGTTCCTGCTGGCGCCCTTTCTGCTCCTCCCGATCGTCTACAACACCCGCCGCCTGGGTCGCGCCGCGACCGCCGCCCGGGAGCGTATCGGCGAGATGGGGAGTTTGCTTTCGGAGACGCTGCGCGGGCATCGCGTCATCAAGACGTTCGGGATGGAAGAGTTCGAGGCGCGGCGGTTCGACGAAGCCAACGAGCGCTACTTTCGGGTGACTCGCCGTACCGTCCGGCTCCAGGCGTTGAACTCGCCGCTGATCGAGATCCTGGCCGGGATCGGTTTCTCCGCGCTCTTCATCTACGCGGCGGCGCAAATCCACGCCCGCCGCATGAATGTGGGAGACCTCTTCTCGTTCCTGGTGGCGCTCATGATGATGTACAAGCCACTCAAGGACGTGACGCGAATCAATATGGCGGTGCAGATCGCCCTGGCGGCCGCCGGACGCGTGTTTGAGCTGATGGACCGGGAGATCGAGGGGAGCAACCGGTCCGATGCGCGGCCGCTCCCGCCTTTTGCCGAGGCGATCCGCTACGAGAACGTTACGTTTGGGTACGGGGAGGAGCCGGTGCTCCGGGACGTCACGCTGACCATCCGGCGAGGAGAGACGGTGGCCATCGTGGGGCCCTCCGGTGCCGGCAAGACGACGCTGGTCAACCTCCTACCACGCCTCTACGACCCGACTGCGGGCCGGATCACTCTCGATGGGATCGATCTGCGAGAGGCCACGCTTGCCTCCCTGCGCGGACAGATGAGCCTGGTGACCCAGGAAACGGTCCTGTTCGACACGACCGCGCGCGAGAACATCGCCTACGGCCAGACCTCGCCGCCGGAAGGGAGGGTCCGGGCCGCCGCCCGCGCGGCCTACGCCGCCGAGTTTCTAGAACGCCTGCCCTCCGGGTACGAAACGCGACTGCTGGAAAACGCGGACCGTCTCTCCGGCGGGCAAAAGCAGCGTCTCGCGATCGCGCGGGCCCTCTACAAGGATGCCCCGATCCTGATCCTGGACGAGGCGACCTCGCAGCTCGATGCCGAGGCGGAGGGGCTCATCGCGCGGGCGTTCGCCAACCTCATGAAGGACCGCACGACGCTCGTGATCGCGCACCGGCTCTCGACGGTGCGCCGGGCCGACCGCATCTTGGTCCTGGATCGGGGGCGGATCGTGGAATCGGGCACCCACCAGGAACTCTTGACTCGGCAGGGTCTCTACCGCAGGCTCCACGACATGCAGTACTTCACAGAAATCGACGCGGCAGGAGCCGTCCCGGCGGTCCCGCGATGACGCTGCGCAGCATGACCGGGTTCGGACAGGCGCGCGGGCCTGTCGGAGACGCAATGGCAGAGCTTTCCGTGCGGAGCGTCAACCACCGGTTCCTGGACGTGGCCGTCAAGGTGAGGGACACGGAGGCCGTCCTCGAGCCTGTGCTGCGACGCGTCTACTCGAGGCGCGTGGCCCGCGGAAAGGTCGAGGTGGCGTTGCGCTGGACGCGGCCGCGCCCCCTCACGCCGCGGGTGTCCATCAACGAAGGGCTTTTCGAGAGCCTGCTCGGGCGGGTCGGCGAGCTGGCGAAGAAGTACCCGATCGCGGAGAGAGTCGAGGTGCGCGACCTGCTGACGGTTCCGCAAATGGTCACGGTGGAGGACGGGTCGGCGGATTTCTCCCCGAAGGAGATCGCCTGCCTCGAGGCCCTGGCCGAGGAGTGCGCCAGCGCGCTGTCCGGCATGCGAGAGAGCGAAGGGGCTCTGATCGCAACCAATCTTCGGGAGAGAATCGCGTTCCTCCAGGAACGGCTGGGGCGGCTCGCCGCGCGCCGGGAAGAGCTGACACGGCAGATCCTCTCCGGTTTGCGGGAGCGTCTCCAGGCGCTCGTCCCGGAGGTCCCGATGGACTCGGGGCGGCTCGAGCAGGAGGCGGCGTTGCTGGCTGAACGCTCGGATATCGCCGAGGAACTGCAACGCCTCCAGGGTCACCTGGAACAGTTCGCGCAGCTGATCGACTCCTCCGCCGAGCCCGTCGGAAAAAAGCTCGACTTCCTGTCCCAGGAGATCCTCCGGGAGCTCAATACGCTGGGCTCCAAGGCCCGGGACCTGCGGTCGGTCCGCGAGGTCCTGGAGATGAAGGCCGAGACCGAAAAGATCCGGGAGCAGGTCCAAAACGTCGAATGAGCGTCGCCGGCCGAGGAGATCTCTTCATCGTCTCCTCTCCGTCGGGAGGGGGCAAAACCACGCTGATCCGGCGGCTGCTGGGAAATTCTCCGGGCCCGCCGCTCTACTTTTCCGTCTCTCACACGACCCGCCCGATGCGGGAAGGGGAGGAGAACGGCCGGGAGTACCACTTCGTGGGTGTCGAGGAATTCCAACGCATGGTGCAGCGGGAAGAGTTCCTGGAGCACAACGAGGTGCACGGCCAGATCTACGGAACCTCCCGCGCCGAAGTGATGCCGCGTCTGGCGGGCGGGCAGGACGTCGTGCTCGACATCGACGTGCAAGGGGCCAGAGACATTCGAAGCGTCTTGCCCGAGGCGGTCGCGATCTTCATTGTCCCGTCATCCCCGGAAGAGCTCGAACGGCGTCTTCGGAGCCGTGGTCTGGACGGCGAAGAGGCGATCCGGAAGCGGCTGATCAACGCAGCCAGGGAAGTCCAGCAGGCTCATGAATTTCACTACGTCATCGTCAACGATGACCTGGATCGGGCCACTCTTGAGTTAGAATCGATCGTTCGGGCCCGGCGTTTGACCTCGGCCCGACAGGCGGCGCGTTTGGCGCGCGTCCGAAAGGACTTTCGTTAGAGAGGGCAAGATGATTCAGACCATACCCGAAGGGGTCGACAGCAAGTTCCGGCTCGTCCTTCTTCTCGCGGGGCGCGCGGAGCAGCTCATGCGCGGAGCCCGGCCCAAGATCGAAACGGACCGGCCGATGAAACCCGCACGACTTGCCGCGATGGAGTTCGAGCAGAACCGTATTCGCTGGGACTACGGCCAGGAGGGCGGCGTCCTCGAGGATTCGAGCGCCGACTCGGAGGCGGGCGCCGAGATCACGGAGGAAGAGACGCGCGTTTGAGGCAGGTTTCCGGTGTGAGTCAACAGGGCGGGAGCCCGGTTGCGGACACCTGAGACCTGACATCGGGGACCCGTATGTTCCACATCGTCCTCGGCGTCAGCGGGGGCATCGCGGCGTATAAGGCGGCCGAAGTCCTGCGCCGTCTGATCGAACGGGGCGCGCAAGTCCAGGTCGTCATGACTCGCGGGGCGCGCCAGTTTGTTGCTCCCTTGACCTTTGCCGTCCTCTCCAAGCGCGACGTCCACACGGAGGTCTGGGGGAGTGCAGACGCCCCCGCAGTGGACCACGTCGCCCTGGCCGATTGGGCGGATTTGCTGCTGGTCGCCCCCGCAACGGCGCATACGCTGGCCAAGTTTGCCAACGGGCTCGCGGACGATTTTCTTTCGACCTATTTCCTTGCTCATCGGGGGCCGGTCCTGCTCGTGCCATCCATGGAGACGGCCATGTGGAAGAGCGCGGGCGTTGCCCGCAACCGGGAGGCCCTGGCCGCGGCCGGCATCCGCTTTCTCGGGCCCGAGAGCGGCGCTCTGGCGTCGGGGCACGAGGGCCTGGGACGCATGTCGGAGCCGGAGGCGATTGTGGAGGAGACCTGGTCTCTGGCGACCGGTGCCAGCCGGCGGGGGGACCTGAAGGGGCTCCGTCTCCTGGTCACGGCGGGTCCCACGCGGGAGCTCATCGATCCGGTCCGATTTCTTTCAAACCGCTCGAGCGGACGCATGGGCTACGCGCTCGCGCGGGCCGCATTGGACCGCGGCGCGCAGGTGACGCTCCTCTCGGGTCCCACAGGCGTCACCGCTCCGCGGGGGGCACGGCTCTTCTTCTTCGAAACGGCTGATGAGTTGCACGCGCTTCTTCTGCGCGAGTTCCCCGAGTGCGATGGCCTCGCCATGGCGGCGGCGGTCGCGGACTTTATTCCGGAGGAGAGCCCGACGCGCCTGCACCGCGAGGAGGGCGATCGGATCCTGCGCCTCTCGGTTGCCCGGGACATCCTCGCCAGCCTGCGCCCGCTTGTGCGCCGGCAGACCGTCGTGGCCTTTGCGGCTGAAACCGAGGAGCTCGAAGCCAGGGGATGGCGAAAGATGGAGAACAAGGGCGCCGACCTGATCGTCGTCAACGACGTGGGTCAGGAGGGAATCGGGTTTGAGGCCGAAGAGAACGAAGTCCTGATCCTGCGCCGCGACGGGGGAAAAGAACTGGTCTCGCGCCGCGGCAAGCGCGAGGTCGCCGACAAGATCTGGGACGCCTTTCTCGCCGTCAAGCGGTCCGGCCGGGGTGACGACTCCCTGACTCCTTCGGTCTCCCGCCAAGAGAGGGAGTAAGCTTCCGGCCGACTGGCGGCTTCCCCTCTGCCGCCGGGAAAGGGGAGGGTGAGGGGCGTGATGAAGCCTTCGCATCCACTCACCGAGCAGCTCGAGTTCTTCCGCGACCTGGGAGTCACCGAGATGTTCCTCCGGCCCGCGGTCTCCGGGGTTCCCGCGCTTGTGCCCGGATCTATGTCAGATCTGACATCACTCCAGAAATTCATCGCCGGTTGCCCTCGCTGCAAGCTTTCGAAGGGGAGAACGAACATCGTCTTCGGTCAAGGAAACCCGAAGGCCGAGCTGATGTTCGTGGGGGAGGCGCCGGGACGAGACGAGGATGAGCAGGGACTGGCCTTCGTCGGCCGCGCCGGCCAGCTCTTGACCAAGATCATCGAGGCGATGGGGAGAAAGCGGGAGGATGTCTTTATTGCGAATGTAATCAAGTGTCTCAGGTACAACGCGCCCGTACAGCTTGGCGACGGTTCATGGGAGCGCATCGGCCGTCTGGTCCGCCGCCGGTATGGCGGGACTGTCATGTCTGTCGATGCTGCGGGCCGGATCATTCCCCGACGGGTCGTCGGCTGGCACGCGACGCCGCTCGGGCGGCGTCGCGTCTTTAGCCTGACATATCGGTCCGCCAAGCGCGCCGGACTGGGCCGAGTCGGAATCGAGTTGACGGGTGATCATCCGGTTCTCACCGACCAGGGTTACGTATTGGTCGAGCGCCTCGAGCCCGGCGCCCGTATCGCGACAGGCCAGGGCTTGAGTCCATTGGCTCGCGACATCGTCTGGGGGACGCTCCTCGGGGACGGCCATCTCAGCGCACGTACTGCGTACCTTTGCTTCGGCCATTCCGCCGCACAGGCCGACTACGCCGCTTTCAAAGCGGACCTCCTGGAAGAACTCCATCCTCGGATTCAAACGCTTTCCGTGGCGGCCGTAGTTGGAGGGGCGAAATCCTATCCGGTCATCCACGTGCGTACCCTGGCGCATCGGGCGCTCGGTATTCTTCGCCGGGAGTTTTACCGGCCGAAGAAGCGCGTTCCGCTCTCCATCGTTGGCAGATTGAACGATCGCATGCTAGCGGTGTGGTTTATGGACGACGGATATACGCGGATTCGGCCGCCGCGTCAGCCGCTCGCCGAGATCGCAACCTGCGGCTTCATACAGTCCGATCTCGAGATCCTGTTGGGGGAACTTGCTCGAGTCGGGCTGCCTGCCAAGGCCGCGCGTGGACGCTTGTACTTCGATGTCTCGACGACGCGGAGGCTGGCCGAGCGCATCGCCCCTTACGTGCCGCCGTCGATGCGGTACAAGCTTCATCCTGAAACCGCGGTTCGGGTGCCCTTCGACCCATCCCGGCTGCGGCGAGAGGCTCCGGAGGTTCTCTATGAGGAGGCCGACGTGAAGGACGTCACGGAACGCGTCCGAACGGACACGACGTTCTTCTGTATCGACGTCGAAGACACTCACAACTTCGTCACCTCCGGCGGAGTGGTCCATAACTGCCGCCCGCCCAACAACCGCGATCCGGAGCCGGAGGAGGTGGCCGCCTGCCGCCCCTTCCTGGAAGAACAGATCCGGCTGATCTCGCCCAAGGTGATCGTGACGCTCGGCACCTTCGCGGCGCAGGTCATCCTCGAGACCGACGACACCATCGGGAGGCTGCGCGGCCACTGGCGAACGGCCCGCGGCGTGCGGGTCATGCCGACCTTCCACACTGCCTTCTTGTTGCGCTCTCCGGAGCGCAAGAAGGACGTCTGGGAGGACATGAAGCTCGTGCGGGACTATCTCGCAGGGAAATAGCTCTCAGCCGTCAGCTCTCAGCTGTCAGCTCAGACAGACCTCGTTTTCACCGAAGTGCCGCAAGGATCAACGAGCGGAGAAGCCGGAAAGGGCGACCGCGAGGGCCGCCCCCTTCATTCTGGCGGAAGGCCGAGACCTGACGACTCTTCTACTGCGGGACGCTGCCGAAGATGGGAAAGTGACTGGCCGCTCCCATGAAGAAAAGCATCGGGACCGAGAGCCAGGTGTTCGTGCGCGAGGCCAGAAACGCCCGGCGCGCCCACTTCGGCTGGTCGGCCGGCGCCGCCGCGCCCGACTCGGCCGTGGCCTTGGTCGCGGCGATGATCTTCTTCTGAAGCGGCCAGATGATCATCCAAACGTTCATGAACATGACGATGCCGAGACCTCCTCCCACGCCGATCGCCGCGGTCCGGTTGCTCCCGCCGGCGCGCATGTTCGAAACCACGACCCACGCCACGAGGAGCACCAGGATCGCGATCACGACGCCGAGCACGCGGCCGTCCTTCAAGGGGCCGCCCGCGACGGACATCCGAAGGAGAGCGGCCACGATCAGCCAGGCCACGATCCAGGCGGCCAGCACGAGGCCGAGCTTCGCGTCGATCTTCTCGGTGTTTAGCAGGATCGCGTAGTAGACGAGCCCGGTCAGAACCGTAAACACCGCGCCCCACCGAAACCACCAGAGAGCCTTGGGCATCAGGTTCGGGACGACCTTCCCTTTCGTCGCCGCGTCGAGCTCCTTCATGAAGTTCACGTTGACCAGGTTGAAAAAGTAGAGCAGGCCGATCCACGTGATCCCCGCCAGGAAGTGACCCCACCGGAGAAAAAACAAGAGGTTCGTTTGCCAGTCTTGAGGCCAGGTCATTTCGCTCCTCCTAAGGCTTCCAACGAAGAATGGTCCATGACTCCCACCAAGCGGTCGATTCTCTCACTCCAGAGGCCCGAGCAGCGCCTCGGGGGTCAGGGCGGCATCCAGTTCCTTCTCCGTCAGGATCTTCTTCTCAAGAAGCACGGTCCGGACGCGGACCCCGCGAGCCACGGCTTCTTTGAAGACCTCCGCCGCCTTCGCATAGCCGATCCGGGGCGTGAGCGCCGTTACCACCGAAGGCGACTCCTCCAGATAATGCCGGCACTTCTCCGGGTTGGCCGTGATGCCTTCCACGCACTTCTCCCGCAAGATCGGAAGAAAGTTCAGAAAGAGCTGCGGCCCCCGCGTCAAATTGTAGGCCAGAAGCGGCATCATCACGTTCAACTCGAGCTGTCCCGCTCCGACGGCGAGCATGTTCGCCGTGTCCATGCCGACCAGTTGAAAGCAAAGCATGTTCAGGCACTCGAGCAGCGAGGGATTCACCTTGCCCGGCATGATGGAGGAGCCGGGCTGCACGGCCGGAAGCCGGATCTCCTCGAGTCCGGTGGCGGGGCCGGAAGACAGCAGCCGCAGGTCGTTGGCGATCCGCGAGAGCTCCACGGCGAAGCCGCGCAGCGCGGCCGAGTAATCGCCCGCCGCCGCCCGGCTCTGGAGGCCTTCCCGCGCATCGGGGATCGGGGCGAACGCCTCTCCGGTCATTTCGGCCAGGCGCGCAATCGCCTTTTCACGAAACCCGCGCGGGGTGTTCAGACCCGTGCCGGCCGCGGTGCCCCCCAGTGGAAGCTCGCGCAGGCCGTCCAGGGAGCGGTCGAGAGCCTGCCGGCGGTGCTCCAGGGCAGCCGCGAAGGCGCGGAACTCCTGGCCAAGAGTGACCGGGACGGCGTCCATCAGGTGTGTCCGCCCCGACTTGACGATTCCCGCAAACTGCTCCCCCTTGCGCCGGAACGCGCCGGCGAGCCTGCCCAGATCGGCCGAAAGCCGCCGCCCCACGGCGATCGCCGCCATGTGCAGCGCGGCCGGGAACGTGTCGTTGGTGGACTGGCCGAGGTTCACATCGTCATTCGGGTTGACCCGTGACCGGTCACCGCGAGAAGAGCCCAGGATCTCGGCCGCACGCCCCGCGATCACCTCGTTGACGTTCATGTGAAAGGAGGTTCCGGCGCCCGCCTGATAGACATCCACGACGAATTGCTCGAGGTGTCGCCCGTCCAGGATCTCGTCGCAGGTCTGAACGATCGCGCGGACCTTCTCGGCGGGAAGGCGTCCGAGATCTCCGTTTGTCTCCGCGCAGGCCTTCTTGATTCGGGCATAGGCGAAGACGACCTCGGGATGCGCCCGTTCCCCCGAGATGGCGTAGTTCTCGACGGCGCGCGAGGTCTGCGCGCCCCAATAGGCGTCGTCTGGAATCTCCCGAACGCCGAGGCTGTCGCTTTCCTGCCGCAGAGGAACCTCCTTCTGAAGACGAGGACGTGGGACGTAGGTGGTAGGAGGTAGGGACGACAGACAAACCCTACCTCCCACGTCCTACCTCCTACGTCCTCATCTTCGCCAACATTAGCAGAATCGCGCGTGGCTGCCGCTGCCGTAGAATGTGGATTCGCACGTATGAACTTCCCAAGAGAAAGGCACATCGCAGCGGCCGCGGCTCTGTTGCTGGCGGGGGGAACCCTCGCCTGCCGGCGAGCCTCCTCACCGGCCGCTCCGCTGCAAGCCGGCCGAATCGCGGCGCAGGAGGTGGCCGCGCGCGCGGAATCTGGTCTCGCCCCGTTCACCCCCGCCGAGAGGCCGGCCGTGGACGACTTCGTCAGACACAATCCGAGTCTGCGCGTGGCGACGGACGCGGATCACGTCTCCTCCTTGGAGCAGGACACCGACTTCAAGAACCTCTACGGTGTCTATCACGCTTACTTCGTCCGAGGCGATCTGAACGACGACGGCGTTCTCGACTTCGTGCTTGGCTTTGTGCGCCGCGACTCCTCTGCGGGACTGCCGTGGTTCTCCGTGGTGGTCTTCACAGGACGCGAGCGGTCGGCCGGCGGACCAGCGTTCGACCCGGGGACGTTTCTCGAGCGGGACATCTCCCTGGCACGAGGCGATCTCTCGATTGACCGCGACGCGATCGTCGTCACTCTCGACCTCGAGGACGAATCGGCGCGGCGCTACCGCTGGGATCCGGCCCGACGCGCCTACATCTTCGTCCGGGAGGGCTCGGGCGAAGGCGAGACGCCCGAGCTGTCGCGGACCTAGGCTCTCGGCGCTCCGTTGTGAGCTCTCCACCTTCCGAGAAACACACGCACGCTTCTGAGTCTCGAACGGGCAGGATCGTCACGGTCGCTCTCCCGCTGCCGCTACGCAGGACGTTTTCGTACGGGGTTCCGGACTCTCTTTCGGTCCCGCTTCCGGGTTGCCGCGTCCGTGTCCCGTTTGGCGAGCGCGCGCTGACGGGGGTCGTCCTTTCCGCCTCGGGAGAGCAGACCGCCGGTCTTCGGGACTTGCTCGAGGTTCTCGATGCGGAACCGGTTTGCCCGGAGGAGCTTCTCGTCCTGGCCGAACGTGTGGCCCGGCGCTTTTTCGCCTCGACGGGGGAGATCTTGAAGGCTGCTCTGCCCGCGCGTCTGCGCGCGAGGGGGGCCGTGCGGTACCGCGTCACCGAGAAGGGAGCACTCGCTCGCGCCGATGGCGCCGAAGGCGATGTCCTCGAGAGATTGCGCGACGGCAAGACGCTGCGTGTAACCGATCTCTCGGTCGCGGGTCGCGGCCCGGTGATCCGCTCGCTCGAAGAGAGAGGCTTCATCCGTACCGTCTCGGCCTCGCCGGAGCCAAGGAAGCGCGTCGAGCGCGCCTACCTGCCGACACAGGCGCAGGAGCAGGAACGGGCGCCCCTGACGGGGCGCAGTCTGCGCGCCCGCGAAGTCCTCGGTTTCCTGGATGCGATCGGCCGGCCTGCCACCGCGGCCGAGATCCGTCTTCAAACGGGCGCCGGATCTTCGCTCTTACGAGCGCTCACTTCCCGCGGCCTGTTGTCCTGCTTCGAGCAGTCCCGCCGGCCGGAGACGGAGATGATCCTCTCGGGCGGGACGAGAGGAGACTTTAAACTCAACGCCCAGCAGCAGAGCGCCGTCGAGGAGATCCGCACGGCGATTCGAATGCGGCGCTACTTCCCGTCGCTTCTCCAGGGCGTGACGGGCAGCGGCAAGACCGAGGTCTATCTGCGCGTGATCGCGACCGCGCTCGAAGAGGGGCGCAGCGCGATCTGGCTCGTGCCTGAGATCGCGCTGACTCCCGTCTTTGCCCGGGAACTGCGCCGGCAGTTCGGAGAGCGGGCTGCGGTGCTCCACTCCGCCCTCACCGAGCGGGAGCGCGGGGAGGCATGGGACCGGATCCGCGGCGGGCAGGCCCGCGCCGTGATCGGACCCCGTTCGGCGGCCTTCGCGCCGGTTGCGGACTGCGGCGTTCTCATCGTCGACGAGGAGCACGACTCCTCCTACAAACAGAGGGAGTCGCCGCGCTACGACGCCCGCGACGTCGCGGCGCTGCGCGCCCGCGCCGCCGGCGCCGCACTGGTGTTCGGATCGGCGACGCCTTCTCTCGAGGCTTACCAGGCGGCGCGCGAGGGGCGTCTGCGGCTCCTGCTCTTGCCCGCGCGGGTGGACGACCGGCCTCTCCCGCAGGTGGATCTGGTGGATCTGAGACGGGAACCCGCAAGACCCGAGGAGAAGGGGGTTCCCCTCTTCTCGCGCGCGCTCGTCGGTCGGTTGCGCGAGGTCTTCGCGCGCGGACAGCAGGCGATTCTGCTGCAGCCGCGCCGCGGGTTCGCGCCGTTTCTGCTCTGCCGCGACTGCGGATACGACTTTCGTTGCAGCCGCTGCAGCGTCTGCCGCACCGTGCACGGCCGGGGGCGCACGTTGCTGTGCCACTACTGCGGAGAGCGTCTGGCCCGTCCGGCGCGTTGCGCGGATTGCGGGGGGTCGCTCCTCGAAGCGATCGGGTCGGGCACCGAACGCGTGGCCGAGCGATTCGCCGAGCTTTTTCCGGGCGTGCCGTTCGCCGTGCTCGATCGGGACGCGGCGCGCCAGCGTGGCGCGGCGGCCGTTCTGGAAGACGTCCTGGCCGCTCGCGTGTCGTGTTTGATCGGGACCCAGATGGTGGCCAAGGGGCACGACTTCGGCAACGTGACGGCGGTCGGAGTCCTCTCGGCCGACACGCTCTTGAACTTCCCCGATTTCCGCTCCGGTGAAAAAACCTTTCAGCTCATCGCCCAGGTTGCCGGACGAGCCGGGAGGGGCCAGACCCCGGGCACGGTGCACGTCCAGACCTTCCATCCCCAGCACCCCGCGATCCGGCACGCCTCCCGTCACGACGTGGACGGTTTTACCCGCGAAGAGCTCGCCTTTCGGCGCGCCTTTTTCTATCCTCCCTTCTCGCAGCTTGCCTCTGTCCTCGTGTCCTCCGTCCATCGGGAGCGGGCCGAGGCGGCGGCCCGGCAGATCGGCGAGGCGGCCCCGCACGGGGACGGGACCTCCAGCCTGCGGATCTCCGGACCGGCTCCGGCGCCGTTGGAGCGTCTGCGTGGGCGCTGGCGGTACCAGATCCTCCTTCGGGGTGCGAATCGGCGCAGCGTGCTGGATGCCCTGGAGGCCTGTATCCCCGAGCACCCGCCGTCGGGAGTTGCGCTCGCCGTGGACGTGGATCCGCAAGACCTGATGTAAAGAAGAAAGAAGAAAGCTATTAGTTGTCAGCTATTAGCTCTTAGCCGCGCCTGTCGGCTCCCGTCGCTAACAGCTAACAGCTAATAGCTAAGAGCCCTCCCCGGTACAATCGTCCCAATGAACGGCGAGGACGGCAATTTCGAAGAGCCCATCCAGAAGCTGCGCCGGCGGATCGAGGAACTGTCGGCCCTGCCTGACGATGCCGCCCACCGCCGCGAGATCGAAAAGCTGCGGGAGAAGCTCGACCGCGTCTCCAAAGAGATCTACGCGAGCCTGACACCCTGGCAGAAGACGCTGGTCGCCCGCCACCCCGCGCGCCCCTACACGCTGGACTACGTCGCGGCCCTCATGACGGAGTTCGTCGAGCTGCACGGCGATCGGAAGTTCGCGGAAGATGCGGCCATCGTCGCGGGTTTTGCCTTTTTCCGAGGCCAGCCCGTGGCCGTCATCGGCCACCAGAAGGGGCGCGACACCAAAGAGAAAATCCGCCGCAACTTCGGCATGCCGCGGCCCGAAGGATTCCGCAAGGCCCTGCGCGTGATGCAGGTCGCGGAGAAATTCGGGCGGCCGATTTTGACCTTCGTGGACACGGCCGGCGCGTATCCTGGCATCGACGCGGAGGAGCGGGGCCAGGCCGAGGCGATCGCGGTCAATCTCCGCGAGATGACCCGGTTTTCTGCGCCGATCATCGTGACGGTGACGGGAGAGGGAGGTTCCGGGGGAGCGCTGGCCCTCGGCATCGGGGACCGCGTCCTGATGCTCGAGCATGCGATCTACTCCGTCATCTCGCCCGAAGGGTGCGCGGCCATCCTCTGGAAGGACGCTTCGCGAAAGAAGGAGGCGGCCGAGGCCCTCAGACTCACGGCGGCCGACCTGAAGGAGCTGGAGGTCGTCGACGAGATCCTGCCGGAACCTCCCGGCGGTGCGCACGCCGACCCGGCCGGAGCCGCCGCCGCCGTGGGCGAGGCGATCGAACGGCATTTGCGGGCGGTCAGCGACCTGACCCCCGAGGAGCGACGCGAGCGTCGGTACCGCAAGTTCCGGGCGCTCGGATCCTTCGAGACGGTCGGAGGCCAGTGACGGCGCAAACCGCGACACTTCCCGCCGCGACCCACGGACGCGATTTGTCCAGGGGGCCGGGGAGACTTGTTGCGATGGACTCTCTCTGGCGAATCCCGCGGGCCGATTCGCTTCGCGCGGAAGCTCTGGCCGTCAAGGCGGGCCTGCCCCTCATCGTCGCGACGCTCCTGATCGCGAGGGGCATCGAGACTCCCGAGGAGGCGTCGCATTTCTTCCATCCGGACGCCACGAGGCTTCACGATCCTTTCGCGATGCTCGGAGCCGAGGAGGCGGTTGCGGTGCTCCTGTCCGCGGCCCGCGCCGGTCGCCGGATCGTGGTCTTCGGGGACTACGATGTCGACGGCGTCACCGCGGTCGCGCAACTGCGCGCGACTCTCCTGCGCGCGGGAGCGGACGCCGTGGCGTTCCTGCCACACCGGCTTCGGGACGGTTACGGTTTGAAGCCCGAGACCGTGCGCCGGGTCCTCGAAGAGCTTCGCCCTGCCGTCCTCATCACGGTGGACTGCGGGATCAGCGCGGTCGAGGGCGTCGCCGTCGCGCGGCAGCGGGGCGTGCAAGTCGTCGTGACCGACCACCACCTCGTGCCCGATCAGCTCCCGCGGGGAGCCGTCCTCGTCAACCCGAAACAGCCTGGCTGCGCCTATCCGTACAAGGAGCTCGCGGCCTGCGGGATCGCAATGAAAATCGCCGAGGCGGTCGCACAACGGGCCGGTCTGCGGATGTCGCGCGAATCGCTGCTGCGGGCCGTGTGCCTCGGCACGATCGCCGATCTGGTGCCCCTCACGGGGGAGAACCGCGTCCTCGCGGCCGCTGGTCTTGCCGCTCTGGCGCGGCCCCGGGCGCCGGGGCTACGCGCGCTCCTGGCCGAATCGGGTGTCGCGCCAGGTCAGCCACCCACCGCGGAGGAGGTCGCCTTCCGGATCGCTCCCCGTTTGAACGCCGCCGGGCGGCTCGACACGGCACAGCTCGCCCTTTCCCTCTTCGAGGAGCGTGACCCGGCGCTCGCCGCGCGGACCGCCCGACAGCTGACGCTGCGCAACGCCGAGCGCCAGCGGATCGAAAGAGGCATTGCCCGGCAAGCCCGGGAAAGGATCGGCCAGGAATTTGACCCGAACCGAGACGCCGTCATCGTCCTCGCAGAGCAAGGGTGGCATCGGGGGGTTCTGGGAATCGTGGCATCGCGTCTGGCGCGGGAATACCACCGGCCGGTTGTCCTTTTGGCTTTGGAGGGAGAACGCGCCAGCGGTTCTGGCCGGAGCATCCCGGGCGTTTCCCTCCACGGGATCTTGAAGGAAATCTCGCATCTCTGCGACGAGTTTGGCGGGCACGAGCAGGCCGTGGGCGTAAGTCTGCCGACGGTCCGAGTGCCGGAGTTTTGCGAGGCGTTGCGGACTCTCTTTGCCGCGCGGGTTGCGCCCCAGTGTCTGCAGCGGGTTAACGAAGCGGAGGCCGAACTGCCGCTCGGCGAGGCCACACCGGAACTTCTCGCGGCACTCGAGCCCTTCGAGCCGCACGGCATGGGCAACCCGCGCCCCGTGTTCCACTCGACGGACGCCAGACTGGCCGGACAGACTTCCGCGGTGTCGGAATCCGGCGTGCGCGGCCGACTGCGCGCTGGTGCCACGGACCTCCGGTTCGTCTGCTGGCGAAAGGAGATTCTCGAACCGATCTCCGGCCGGGAGGGGCCCTTCGAGATTCAGTATCGGCTCCGGCGCGGCCGCTCCGGCGAGCCGGAGGCCGAAGTCCTCGCCGCGCGTCCGGCACTCTACGGGCGTGAGACGGCCGCTGACCCCGGCCCTCTCCCAAGGGGAGAGGCGGATCGCACGGACGGACCCGTCGTCCGCAGCGCGGTGTGCGGGGGCGCATGACCCGGCGCAAACTCGAGACAGCCGTTCTGGTTTTCGGCGTGCTCTTCCTCTCGTTTGTGCTTTATTCCTTCCGCCCGGGCCGCCGCCCGTCTTCCGGCTCGGACCGCGAAGCCTTGCCGGGCCAACCCCCCGCCGCCGACGCGGGGCAACCGACCACGGTCCTCAAGGGTTTCGACTACACCGAGACGTTGCGCGGCAAACCGCTCTTCCGGATTCAGTCCGAGCGCACGGTGGGGTTCGGCGCCGCCGCCGGCCTCGTCCCGAACGCCTATGCGCTGGAGAAGGTCACTCTCACGGTCTATCCGGATCAGGGCGCCGCCGTGACGGTGCGCGCGGACCAGGCTGACTATGACCACCGCACGAACGAGGCGCACCTGGAGGGAAATGTCCGGTGGGTGGACGAACGAAAGGCGGTGGGGGAGACCGAGCGACTCGACTTCCTGCCCTCGACCCGCCGGCTGGTGGCCCCCGGCGCGATCCATCTTTCGCGCGGGGCCTTCAAGGTGTCCGCCCGGTCGGCATACTACGACATCGGCCAGCGGGAGCTTGTTCTGGAGGGGCCGGTGCGAGGCGCCGGAACCGGGGAGGGGAGCGGGGGGCTCTCGGACCTGGCGGCCGACGGCGCGGTCTACGGGCGGGACGAGGGCGTCGTCGAGCTGGCGGGCTCCGTCTCGGCCGCTTCGCGAGACGGCGACCGGATCTCCTGCGACCGGATCCAGCTCAAGACAGAGGCGGATGGCAAACGCCTTCTGTGGGCGAAAGCCCTCTCTCGAGTGAGAGGGACGCTCTCCTCGCTTGCGCGCGGCGGTGTCCGGAGCGGAACCGGACAACGCCGTTACGCGGCGGACGAGGCCCTTCTCTCATTCGCGCCCGACGGTGCGGCCCGCTCTCTCGCCTTGAGAGGCACGCCCGCCGAGCTCGAGGAACCCGGCCGGACAGTCGAGGCGCAATCGATCGAAGTGGCCTTCGAGTCGGGCCGAGCCGTCTCGGCCCGGGCGCAGGGAGATGTCCGCGTCGTGTCCGAGGAGGGTCGCGCCGAGGCCGCGCATGCCAGACTCCTCTTTTCAAAGACCGGAGACGTCGAGCAACTGGAGTTCTTCGGCGCAACCCGTCTGCAGGCGCAGGGGCGGTCGGCGCTGGCCGAAAAGGCGGTCGTTCGCCCGTCGGACGCGGTCTGGGTGTTGACGGGTCGCCCCGGCGGTTCGGCCGTGGCGGAGAAGGGAAGCTCGCGCGTTTCCGCGCCGCGCATCGAGCTCGACGAGAAGCACAGGTTGCTCCGCGCCGCGGGAGGCGCTCGAGCCGTCTTCGTCCCCGAGGACGGGAGCGAGAGGACGCCGACCCTCCTGGGCGACCCTTCGCGGCCCACCTACGGAAGAGCCGAGCGCATGGTGTTCGATGACGCGAGTCGGACGGCGACTCTTCTGGGCGGCGCCACGCTCTGGCAGGAGAATGCCTCGCTCACCGGAGACAACATCACCCTTGATGACGCCCAGAGGACGCTTCTGGCCGTCGTCAACACGCGCACCGTCTTCTCGCCGGCTCCCGATCCGAAGTCGCCGCAGGCCGACCGACGCCCTGCCGTCGTCACGGCTCAACGCGTGATGTACCAGGACTCGAACGCGACGGCGCAGTTTGAGGGTGACGTCATTGTCACGCGGGGTCCCTGGCGGACCAGCGCGCGGACGGCGCAGGCCTTCTTCACGAAGGACCGCAGGCTCGAGCGCGTCGAGCTGTCGGGTGAGGTCACCCTGGCCGATCCTGTCGCCGGCCGAAACGGCAAAGCCGACAGGGCCGTGGACTGGCCCCGGGAAGGCAAGACCGTGCTCGAAGGCTGCCCCGCCTGGGTGACCGATGCGCAAGGCAACCGGGTGTCCGGCGCCACCTTGACGATCGCGGACCGAGGGCTTAAGGTCGAAGTCACCGCCCCCGAAGGGGGCAAGACCGAGACGATCCATCGGACAAGCAGCCCTTGAGCTCAGCTGCCGAAAACCCGCCCCGGCCCCGGCTCGTGGCCGAAGGGCTGATCAAGAAGTACGCGGGGCGCGCGGTTGTTAACGACGTGTCCCTGGAGATCGGCGGGGGAGAGATCGTGGGGCTGCTTGGCCCCAACGGCGCTGGCAAGACCACAACCTTCTCGATCGTCGTGGGGCTGGTGCGGCCCGACGCGGGCGTTGTGCGGCTCGGAAACCGGGACCTGACGAACCTGCCGATGTACCGCAGGGCCCGCGCCGGGATCTCCTACCTTCCGCAAGAGCCGTCGGTTTTTCGCAAGATGACCGTAGAGGAAAATCTTCTGGCGATCCTGGAGACTTTCGATCTGACCCAGGGGGAACGCCGGGAGCGTGCCGATCAGCTCCTCGCGGATTTTGGCCTCGAGGCGCTTCGGCGGAACCGGGCCTACACGCTTTCAGGCGGCGAGCGGCGGCGCGTCGAGATCGCCCGCAGCCTGGTTCTTTCTCCGTACTTTCTCCTGCTCGATGAGCCCTTCGCCGGCATCGACCCGATTGCGGTCCTGGACATCCAGTCGACCGCCCGCCGGCTCGCCTCCTCCGGGATCGGCGTTCTCATCACGGACCACAACGTCCGAGAGACTTTGTCGATCGTGGACCGCGCCTATATAATTAATGCGGGCGAGATCCTGCGGGCCGGCACGCCCCTTGCGCTCTCGAGCGACGCCGTCGTGAAAAGGATCTACCTCGGGGAGGCATTCCAACTCCATTGACCGCCGATGACCTCTGATCGAAAGAATCCATTGCGACGAGGACTGTGGCCCCCCGTGGGCCGCGTCCCGAGCCGCTAGGAACGACCGACGCATGGCCCTGGAACAAAAGCTGAGTCTTCGCCTCTCCCAACGGCTGGTCATGACGCCGTCGTTGCAGCAGGCAATCAAACTGCTACAAATGTCGAAGCTCGAGCTGGAAGAGGTCCTCAACCAGGAGATGGTCGAGAACCCGCTCCTCGAGGAGGAACAGGAAGAGACACCCGCCGCCGAGCGCACGGAGGAAGCCGCCGCCGCGTCGGCGCCCGAGGCCCTCCCGCCGTCTGCGCCGGCGCTGGTGCGGGGAGAAGAGCCCGATCGGCAACCGGACTCCTTCGAGGAGATCGATTTCGACTCTTACTTTCAGGATTATCTGGACACGGCCTACAACCCCCGCCAATACGAGGAGAGCGAGCGAGTTCCCCTCGAGAACACGCTTTCCAGTGCGCCGGGCCTGACTGAGTACCTCACCTGGCAGCTCTCCGTGTCCGACGCGACGCCGGCCGTGCGCGAAATCGCGACCTACCTGATTGGCAACCTGGACGAGGATGGTTATCTGCGGATCACACGCGAAGAGATCCGAACCGCCGGCTTCACGAAGGACGTGGATGTCGAGGCGGGACTCGAACTCGTGCGTTCCTTTGATCCCCCCGGCATCTGCGCCTTCGATCTGCCCGACTGTCTGATGTTGCAGATCCGCGTGCTTGGCATCGAGAACCCGCTGATCGACAAGGTCGTCACGGAGCACTGGCAGGAGTTCCTGAACCGCCAGTTTCCTCAGCTCGCGCGGGCGCTCGGCGTGGGAATGTCGGAGCTACAGGCGGTGGTCGAGATCATCAAGAATCTGGAACCCAAGCCGGGGCGCAAACACTCCACCGAGCGCACGATCTACGTGGAGCCGGATGTGGCCATCCAGAAGATCGGCGACGAGTACGTCATCCAGTTGAACGAAGACGGTCTTCCCAAGCTCCGGATTTCCTCCGCCTACCGGAGAATGCTGCGCGGAGGCAACGGCGCGATCGGCGCGGAAGCGGCCTCGTATCTGAAAGACAAGATGCGCTCGGCCGTCTGGCTGATCAAGAGCCTCGACCAGCGGCAGCGCACGATCTACCGCGTGACCGAGTCGATCATCCGACACCAGCGCGCCTTCCTCGACGACGGCATCGAGCATCTGCGGCCGCTCGTGCTGCGCGATGTTGCCAACGACATCGGCATGCACGAGTCTACGGTCTCGCGTGTCGTCTCCAACAAGTACATCCACACTCCGCGCGGACTCTTCCCGATGAAATACTTCTTCCACAGCGGGATCGACTCGACCACGGGACCGGACGTGTCCTCGTTGTCGATCAAGAACAAGATCGCGCGGCTGATTGCCGAAGAGGACGCGCGGCACCCCCACTCGGACGCCCGGATCATGCAGCGGCTGCGGGCGGAAGGGATCCAGATCGCGCGACGGACAGTCGCCAAGTACCGCGAGGAGCTCAAGATCCCGTCCTCTTCGCAAAGAAAGCAGAGCTTTTAGCCCGAGCGGGAGGAAGACATGAGCGTCGAATGTACAGGCCGCAACGTCGAGGTGACGGACGCCGTCAGGGAGCTTGCGCGCAAGAGAACGCAGAGACTCGAACGGCATCTCGGCGGCCCGGCGAACGTGCGTGTCGTGCTCTCTCATGAAAAGCACCGATTCGGCGCGGAGATCATTGCGACGCACCGCCGGAGACAATGGAAGGCGCAGGAGGAGACGGCAGATCCCGAGGCCTCCGTCGCGCGGGCGTTCGAGAAGATCCACACGCAGGCCAGGAAGGACTCGGAAAAACGCCGCGATGGCAAGCACCGGGGAGCGTTCGCACCGGTCGGCGAAACGGCGCGCGCCGCGGGAGACACCGCACGACCGGGTTTGCGAGCGGGGTCGGCGCCGAGGATCATCCGGGTCGAGCAGCGCCTGCCCGTAAAGCCGATGAGCGTCGAGGAGGCGGCTCTGTGGATCGTGAACTCGCGGCAGGAATTCCTGGTCTTTCGCGACTCGGGCTCCGAAAGGGTCTCGGTCCTTTACAAAAGACGGGATGGAGACCTCGGGTTGATCGTGCCGGAATGCTGAGACGAGGACGACCCGTCAGGCCGGGAGAGGAACCGATGAGTCCGGCCGGAGAAGGTCTCTGGCCGGGCGCGGTCGATTCCCGCTTCGTGTTCACGGATCTCGAGTCCGTGACGGCAGAGGGCGCGCTCGCCGAGATGGCACGGGGTCTTGCCGCCGCGGGCGTCGTCACGGACGCCGGGGAGCTGGCCCGGCGACTGCTCGAGCGGGAGCAGTTGGGTTGCACGGGTCTTGGCGGGGGTCTCGCGATTCCGCACTGCAAGTGGAAGGGGCTTCCCGAAATCGTAGTCGCCATCGGCTCCTCGCGCTCGGGCATCGAGTTTCATTCGGCCGACGGTATTCCCGTGACGCTTCTCTTCCTGGTCCTCTCGCCCGCGGAGGCCCCGGCCCTGCATCTGCAGGCTCTTGCGAGGATCTCCCGGCTGCTGCGCACGCCCGGCGTGGCCGAGAGCCTGCGGCGGGCTTCGACACCGGGAGGGATCCTGGAGGCCCTGAGAGAAGCGGGGACGGCCCTCCCGGTGGGAACCGCATGAGTCCCGCACGAGACGCGGACCACACGCCGAGGCTGACCGCCGATGTGCTTCGCTCGGCGGCTCTGGCGGATCTTGAGCTGCGCACGGTGGCGGGTGAATCCGGTTTCGGCCGCGCCATTGCCTGGGGACGCATCCAGCGGCCCGGGCTCGCCTTCGCCGGGTTTCTAGCCTTCATCAAGCCGGGGCGAATCCAGGTTCTGGGAGAAAGCGAGCTTCACTATCTCGACACCATGCCGGAAGAGGTGCGGCGCGAGAGAATCGCCTCGATCTGCGCACTGCCCGTGGCGGCCTTCGTCATCACGAAAGGGCAAACCGCGCCCGAGGACCTGGTTCGCGAGTGTCGGGCCCGGCAGGTTCCCCTGCTGGTGTCCGGCCAGACGACCTCGGTCGTCATCCAGTCGATCACGCGGATCCTGGAGGACGAGCTCTCCCCGTCGACCACCCTGCACGGAGTTCTCGTGGACGTCTACGGCATGGGCGTCCTCCTGCTCGGCGAGTCCGGCATCGGCAAGAGTGAGTCCGCGCTGGATCTGATCCAGCGCGGCCACCGGCTGGTCGCAGATGACGTGGTCGAGATCCGCCGTTATCCGAACGGGGCAGTCGTGGGACGGGCCGCGGAAATGATCCGGTACCACATGGAGTTGCGCGGGATCGGCATCATCAACATCAAGCACCTCTTCGGCGTCTCGGCCGTGCGCACCTCAAAGTCGATCGAGCTCGTCATCGAACTGGAACGCTGGGACCCCACGAAGAAGTACGACCGTCTGGGCTTGGACGGAGAGACCTACGCGATTCTCGACCGTCCACGCCCTTTCCTGCGGCTTCCGGTCGCCTCGGGTCGCAACATCGCGCTCTTGATCGAAATCGCTGCCCGCAACGAGCTCCTGAAGACCCAAGGCTATGACGCCGCCAAGGAGTTCGCGCTCAAGGTGGACGAGCGAATCGCGGAGAACGCGCGATCCGCGGCGCGCGGCCGTGCGTAGCACCCGGCCGCGGCAGACACCGGCTGTGGCGGGAGGGATCTGTCCGTGACCGGCCCGGCACCGGACAGCGTCGCGGGCAACGGCCCCTCGCCCGAGAGCCTCGTGATCGTCACGGGGCTCTCGGGGTCGGGCAAGAGCTATGTCAACAAGTGCCTCGAGGACATGGGGTATTTCTGCGTGGACAACCTGCCACTCGAACTGGTGGAACCCCTGCTCTCGAGGGTCTCGGCGCGGCTCGTCGGGATCATCCTGGATGTGCGCAACCCCGACTTCGCGGCGCGGTTTCCGGAGATTCTCTCGCGCCTGCGCGCGCGGGCCCCGGGCACGCGGCTCCTCTTCCTGGACGCGACCGAGGAGGCGCTGATTCGCCGCTTCTCCGAGACGCGACGTCCCCACCCGCTCTCGGCCGGAGACCGCTCGCTGCTCCAGTCCCTGCGGCGCGAACGGAGCATGCTCGAGGATGTCCGTTCCGTGGCCGATGTGGTCGTCGACACTTCGGAGATGACGGTTCACGAGCTGCATTCCTTCATTCAGAAGACGTTTGTCGGCGATCCGTCCCGCGCCCGGATGCTCGTCTCGGCCACCTCCTTCGGCTTCAAGTTCGGTGTGCCGCACGATGTGGACTTGCTCTTCGACGTCCGCTTCCTCGCGAACCCCCACTTCGTGCCCGAGCTCAAGGCCAAGACCGGCATGGAGCCGGCCGTCGCCGCCTACATCGAGAAGGATCCGGAGACCGCGGTTTTCCTCGGCAAGGTCTCGGATTTCCTGGACTACCTGCTGCCCCTCTACGAGAGAGAACACAAGAGCTACCTTTCGATCGGTGTGGGTTGCACCGGAGGCAAGCATCGGTCCGTCTACATCGCGGAGAGGCTCGCCGAGCTGCTCCGCGGGAAGGGGCACCCGGTGCGGGTCTCTCATCGGGACGCGACGCGCGAATGAAACGCCGCGGCTCCAGGCCTTAGAATCGGAGGCTCGCCTTATGATTGGCGTCCTTCTGGTGACACACGGAAAACTCGCGGAAGAGCTCCGGGCGGCCGCCCTGACGATCCAGCCAGAGATCTCGCGGATCGTGGCGGTGTCGCTCGAGTGGAGCCAGACGGGGGAGGATGCGCGCGAACGGATCGCCAAGGGGCTGGCCGAAGCGGATGAGGGGGAGGGGGTCGTCATCCTGACAGATATGTTCGGCGGCACACCGACGAACCTGACCCTCTCCTTCTTGAAGAAGGACCGCGTCGAGATCGTAACGGGTTTGAATCTTCCGATGGTTCTGAAGTGCGCCATGCTCCAGGGGAGCGGCAAGGCCGTTGCAGAGATCGCTCACCTGGCGAAGGACCGGGGCCAGAGATCGATCTGTGTGGCTTCCGATCTGCTGGCCGACGAAGGCGCGGCGTCGGCCGCCGCCGGTCTGGAGTCGCCCGAGCGATGATCGAGCGGGAGCTCGCGATCCGTAACCGCCTGGGGTTACACGCACGCGCCGCCGCCAAGTTCGTGCAAACGGCCAGCCGGTTCAAGTCGGCCGTCAAGATCCACAAGAACGGAGAGGAAGAAGTGGACGGTAAGAGCATCCTGGGGATTCTGCTGCTCGCTGCCTCGCAGGGCACCCGCATCACCGTAGCGGTCGTCGGAGAGGACGAGAAGGACGCCTTCGCCGCCGTCGAGGACCTGATCGCCCGCAGCTTCGACGAGGAAGAATGAGGAGAGACTTGTGATCGGGTGATCTGTGATTTGGAGGCCCGGCAGGGGCCCTCGCCAATCACCGGTTGCCAATCGCAAGTCCTTCGCCATGCTCCAGGGCCTTTCGGTTTCTCCGGGCATCGCCGTCGGACGCGCGGTCATCGCCCGGTTCGGCGGCGTACCGACTTTTCGCCGGGCCGTCCCGCCCGAGGAGTTCGAGGAGGAAGAACGGCGTCTGCGGCGCGCGGCGCGGCAGGCCTCCGAGGACTTCATGCGTCACTCCCGCCAATCGAGCGGAGAGATGGGCTCGGAGCTCGGAGCGATCCTCGGGGCCCACGGCCTGATGGCGGCAGACGAAAGCTTTCTGGCCTCGATCGCAGACCAGATGCGCCGTGAGCGGGTCAACGCCGAATGGGCGCTGGCCGCCGTGACACGCGATTTCGAGCGGCGGCTGGAGGCGGCCGACTCCTCCGCCCTTCGAGAGCGCGCGGCCGACATCGCCGACGTGGCGCGAGAGATCGCACGGCAGCTCTCGAGCGGTGTGCCGCTGCGTCTGCCGGAGCTGCCCCGGGGATCGATCCTCGTCGCCGACGAGCTCGCCCCGGTGGACGTGGCCAGGCTCGATCCGCGCCGCGTGAGGGCTCTGGCGCTGGAAAGGGGCGGGCCGACGTCCCACGCGAGCATCATTGCAAGGTCCTTCGGGCTGCCGGCCGTGGTCGGCATCCCGGGGCTGTGCGACGCCGTTTCTCCCGAGCGCCCGATCGTGGTGGACGGGGACCGGGGAGTCGTCGAAGTCTCTCCCTCCAAGGAAAGGCTGCGGCGTAGCCTCGAGAGGGTCCGGGAGGCACGGGAGAAGCACCGCCGTCTGCGAGCCCGAACCATGAAGGCCGCGGCCACGCGCGACGGCGTTCGGATCATCCTGCGGGCCAACCTGGAGCTGCCCGAAGAACTCCCTGCGCTGGAACGCTGCCACGCCGAAGGCATCGGCCTCTTCCGTTCGGAGTTTCTTTATCTCAAGGCCGCCCCCGCGGTTCCGGGGGTGGAGGAGCAGCGCGCCGCCTATGAGAGGTTGCTTGAGGCGGCGGGCGGACAGCCCGTCGTGGTTCGAACCTACGACCTCGGGGGAGAAAAGGGGATCGCTCCCGCGCCGGGAGAAAACCCGGCGCTCGGCCTGCGCGGGCTGCGCTACTGCCTCGCGCACCCGGATCTGTTCGATGCGCAGCTTTTGGCGCTCTGTCTCGCCTCGCAAAAAGGGGAGCTGCGGATCCTTCTTCCCATGGTCGCCGGGCTGCCCGAACTGCGCGCGGCGCGCCGACACCTCGAGGCGGCGGCGGGGCACGCGGGCCTGCCGAAGCCGCCGCCGCTCGGTATCATGATCGAGGTGCCGTCGGCGGCGCTCATCGCCGAACGACTCGCGCCGGAAGTGGACTTCTTCTCCATCGGAACCAACGACCTCGCCCAGTACGCGCTGGCCGTGGACCGTTCGAACCCCGACGTGTCGGCGTTCTACCGGCCTCTTCATCCGGCCATTCTCCGGATGATAAAATTGGTCGTCGAGGCGGGTACCGCCTGCGACCGGCCTGTGGCGGTCTGCGGGGAGATGGCATCCGACCCGGCAGGGATTGGGGTGCTCGTGGGCCTGCAGATCCGGGAGCTGTCGGTCACGCCGGTCGCCATTGCGGGAGTCAAAGACACGCTTTCTGCGATCGATTCCGCGCGCGCGCAAACGCTCGCGGAGAAGGCGCTAAAAGCCGGCGACGCGGCCGAGGTCGAGCGGATGTTCAGGAGCCCATACCATGCCTGAGGAAGGAGCGCCCCGGGCCGAGCGGGAGGGTCGCGGCGTCAGAAGAATCGCGAAGCCCTGGGGTCACGAGCTGATCTTTGCCGAAAACGACCGGTACGCGGGAAAGATCCTGCACCTGGAAGGGGGACACTGTCTCTCTCTCCAGTACCATGAAAGAAAAGACGAGACTCTCTATGTTCTGATGGGCGAGGTGGAGCTTTCGGTGGAGGTGGACGGGCAGATGCGCCAGATCCGACTCTCGCCGGGGGAGGCGTACCGGGTGCGTCCCGGGGTGCGCCACCGCCTGCGCGCCGAGAACTCTTGCGACCTCGTCGAGGTCTCCTCGCCGGAACTCGAGGACGTCGTCCGGCTCGAGGACGCCTACGGACGAGCCGGGACCAGCGCGCCATGAAGAGATTTGGGATTCCGGATTTCGAATTTCGAACCTGGCAGACTGTCAACCTGGGGCTCCTGCTTCTTGCAGCAGCCGTGCTGCTGGCAGAACCTTCGCCGTCACCCACGCCGACGCCTCGCCCGCGATTGAGCGGGGGATTCGGACGCGCCCGCGCGACCCCCGTCGTGGTCAACACCCCGACCACCGGGCAGACGCTCCACGATGTCGTGCGAGCGGCCGAAGAAGCGAAACAGCCGAAGGAGCAGAAATCAAGCGTTGCCATCACGAACAAGACGCTCGTCACCGACCCGAACAAGGGCAGACTCACGACCGCCGCGTCCCGCGGCCCCCAGCCCACACCGCGGCCGTCGCAGCTTGCGCCGCCGACGCCGGCCCCGGCGGGAACGGGGGAGGCCGAGTGGCGGGCACGGGCGCACGCCGCCAACAAACGTGTCGAGGATGGGAAAGAACGCATCCGGCAGCTGGAGGCCGAAACAAAGAAGCTGGAAACCGACTTCTATGCCTGGGATGACGGCCAGTACCGCGACGGCATCATCAAGCCGGCCTGGGATAAGAAGCGCGAGGAACTCGAGACGGCCAGAAGAGACCTGGAGGACGCCGAGCGGGAGCTAGCCGATCTGCCGGAGAAGGCACGCAAGGCGGGCGCCCTGCCCGGCTGGATACGAGAATGACGGAATTGCCGGCGGCGGGGGCTGTCTCCTATCGGGTGGAGACCTGGGGCTGCCAGATGAACGTGCTCGATGGCGAACGCCTGAGCGGGCAGCTCGAGGGTCGCGGCTTCCGGAAAGCCAAAGAGTCGGAGGATTGCGACGTCGTGATCCTGAACACCTGCGCGGTGCGCGAGAAGGCAGTGGACAAAGTTTACAGCGCGCTCGGCGTGCTCTCCCGGCAAAAGCAGGAGAATCCGGATCTGGTCGTCGGCGTCACCGGCTGCGTGGCCCAGGTTCAGGGAGACGAGATCCTGGAGAGGGCTCCCTGGGTGGACTTTGTGCTGGGGCCGGGCTGTGTGGAAGAGGTCGGAAAGATAGTCGAACGCGTGCGCCAGGAGAGGCGCCGGATTGCGGCCGTGGAGCTCCCGCACGAATCTCCGGTCTACCAGTTTCGCCAGATCAGCCGCGGCTCCGCCTTCCAGGCGTATGTCACGGTCATCGAGGGCTGCGACCAGTTCTGCACCTTTTGCATCGTCCCCTTCACACGGGGCAGACAGCGCAGTCGGCGCGCGGGGGAGATCCTCGAGGAGCTCGCATGCCTGGCCGGGCGGGGTTACACGGAAGTGACGCTGCTCGGCCAGACAGTCAACGCCTATCGGGACCCGGAGGAGGGAACCGGGTTCGGGCGGCTCCTCCGGAAAGCCTCGGCCGTCGCGAACCTGAAGCGGCTGCGCTTCTTGACCTCGCACCCGAGCTTCGTGGACGAGGAGATGATCGAGGCGCTTGCCGGGCGAGGGATCGTCGCCCCGTATCTTCACCTGCCGGCCCAATCCGGCTCCGACCGCGTCCTTTACCGCATGAAGCGGCGATACAACCGCGATCGCTATCTCGAGATCGTCGAGCGCGTCCGCCACGCTGTTCCGGACATCGCCCTCTCGTCGGACTTCATCGTCGGTTTTCCCGGAGAGACGGAAGAAGACTTCGAGCGGACCCTGGATCTCGTCCGCGCGGTGCGCTTTGCCAGCCTCTTCGCCTTCCGCTACTCGCCGCGCCCCGGAACCGCCTCGGCCCGCTGGGGCAGCGAGAATGCGGTCCCCGAGAAGCTCGCGGCCGAGAGGCTCGCCCGCTTGCTCGAGCTACAGGAGACCCTGCAAACCGAAAACCATCGGGGGCTCGAAGGCCGGCAGTTCGAGGTCTTGATCGAGGGCAAAGATCGCAAGGGGCAAAGCCGGGGCCGGACCCCCTGCAACCGCATCGTCCACATTCTGGACGGGCCGCGGGGACTTGCCACGGGCAGCTACGTCCGGGTGCGTATCATCAGGGGTCTGCCTAACTCGCTGATCGGGGAGCTCGCCGCCTAGAGCAGAGAGGACTGGACGAATGGTCAAAATGGAAATCAAGGGCTTGCTCATGGATCCGGTCTCCAACATGCCGGTGGTCATCTTGCGGGACGTCGACGACGGCGTGTTTCTGCCGATCTGGGTGGGCATCTTTGAGGCCAATGCGATCGCCATCCAGATGGAAAAGATCGCGACGCCACGCCCGATGACCCACGATCTCCTGAAAAACGTCCTGACGGAGCTGGAGACCCGGGTTGAGCGGGTGGTCATCAGCGAACTGAAGGAGAACACCTTTTTCGCCCGCATCCACCTGACGCGGGGCAAGGAGACATGGAAGATCGACAGCCGTCCGAGCGACGCGATCGCTCTCGCGTTGCGTTCGCAGGCCGACATCTTCGTCGAGGAGGAGGTCCTCGAGAAGAGCAAGACGCTGCGAGCCGAGGGAACCGAGCCCGACCCCGAGCGTCTGAAGAAATGGCTCGAGGAAGTGAACCCGGACGATCTGGGCAAGTACCGGATGTAAGAAGAAGCGATTAGCTGTTGGCCGTTAGCTTTCGGCTCGGAATTCCTGGCCAAGAGCTAGCGGCCAAGAGCTAAAAGCTATACTCCCTCCGTGATCATCTCCATCACCAATCAAAAGGGGGGAGTCGGCAAGACCACCACCGCCATCAACCTCGCGGCGGCTCTGGCTCAGAAGGGAATGAAGACCCTCCTGGCCGATCTGGATCCCCAGGCCAACAGCACGATGTCGTATCTGGACCGGCGTGGCGTCGAGAAGTCCATGTTCGAGGTCTTGACGGATCCGGCCATCTCCTTCAAGGAAATCGTCCGTCCCTCGGGTCTGCCCAAGCTGGACATCGCCCCGGCGCGCATCTCGCTCGCCAAGATCGAGTCGAAGTTGCTGGGGGAGATCGACGGTCATTTCCGTCTCCGGGAGAAGATCACAGCAATCCGCAGAACCTACGACGCCATCCTGGTGGACACGCCTCCCACCCTGGGTATGATCACCGTCAACGCGCTCGTGGCCTCCACCCACATCTTGATCCCGATCCAGTCCTCCTACTTCGCGTTGGAGGGAACCGACGACCTGCTCGAAACGGTCGACAAGATCAAGGCACGCCCGAACCCGAACCTGCGCATCCTGGGGGTCCTGGTCACGCTCCACGACAAGCGCACCGTCATCGGCAAGGACGTCTACAAGCAGATTTTGACCGTGTTTGGCGACAAAGTCTTCAAGACGACGATCTCCAAGAACGTCCGCCTGGAAGAGAGCCCCGCCCACCGCGAATCCATTTTCACCTTTGCGCCGCGGTCCACGGGCGCCGCGGAGTACTACTCCCTCTCCGAGGAGGTGCTCTCCCGTGTCTAGGCGAAGAGGCTTGCCGACGGAAGCCCGCATGAGCCACGACTCACATTTCGTCGAGTCCCTCTCGGCGCGGTTCGAGGGCGCGATCGGCCGCTCGCTGCCGATCGAAGCGATCGAGACAAACCCGGACCAGCCGCGAACCAATGTGGGCGATCTCGAGCCGTTGCGCCGTTCGATCGAGGCGCGGGGCGTGCTCGAACCACTGCTGGTACGCCCCCTGGGGAAGGGGCGCTATCGGATCATCGCCGGCGAGAGGCGCTTCCGGGCGGCACTCGAGGCGGGTCTTACGGAGGTGCCTTGCATCGAGCTCGACATCGCCGAGACCGAGGTGCTGGAGATCGCGTTGATCGAGAATCTGCACCGCCGGGACCTGCATCCCTTCGAGGAGGCGGAGGGGTACGCCAGCCTCGCGCGGCAGGGGTACACACAGCAGCAGATCGCCGACGCGGTCGGCAAGTCCCGTGTCGCCGTGACCGAGACTCTCTCGCTCCAGAACATTCCCGAGAGCGTCCGCGAACAATGTCGGCGCGCCGACATTTTGCACCGCTCGGTCCTCCTCGAGATCGCCCGCCTCAAGGACCCCGGCAGGATGAAGGAGGCGGTTCGGGCTGTCATCGCCGGCTCAACGCGTGAGGACCTCCGAACACGAGAGCGACCCCCCGGGCATCGCGCCCGGCGCGCCCGCCATTTCTCCTTCGTCTACAAACCCAGGGGGGGTCCCTTTCAGCTGAATCTCTCCTTCCAGAAGTCCCATGTCGAGAAGACCGAGCTCATCGAGGCCCTGCGCCAGGTTCTCAAACACCTCGAAGCCGGAGAGATCAGGATCCCAAAACCCTAGAGCACCCGTCCGACCGACCGCAGCGGCTGCACGAACCAGCAGAGACCCTCGTCAGCTCCCTTCAGGAGGGGGACCCGTACTTGCGGGCAGTTCGGGCAGGACGATAGGCGACTTTACATAATATATCTTATCAGACGTTATGAGACATTATCAGACGTTATCGCACCCATAGCTCCCGGGACCCTCTTCTACAATCACCCCGATGAGGCTCGTCTCCCGCTCGGTTCTGCACGAGATCTGGCCCCCCT
>JBOGJN010000211.1:0-3840 GCA_050745445.1 Thermoanaerobaculia bacterium | reverse complement strand
CATCGCCATCGACAAGGGTCTTCTGACGGAGCGAGTCGGCCACGTCCGAGCCGGTGTCCTGCAACTCGTCCTGGCAGGCATCGACCTGGTTCTGGGACGCGAGACCGCACCTTAGAAGTCGCCCTCCAGTGGCCTCCATCACCTGCATTGCCGCGCTATGCCAGATCTGACATAAGCGACCGTCCGATCGGCAGGCACCCTCTCCTCCCCCTACAAACCGTCGAAAACCGGTCGAAATAGGACAAGCTGTGGAAAACTTTCTTGTTCGGCGGACTCCGTTCCTTCCCTCCAAAGCGTCGAAAACCCGTTGAATTGGGACAAAGTATTTTGAGTTTTTTTCGGGAGGGGCCTTCCTCAGTTCCGAACCTCGCCCCGGCCGGATGGTCGACCCTAGCGCTTCACATGACGGCGACGTCCGATCGCCCGAGCCTCTCTTCGAGCTCGCCGGCCTGGATCTCCCTAGTTAGTCCGCCTGGGGTTGCCGGGCTTCGGCCCGTCGATGCTATTCTGCCGTCGATGAACGCAAAAGCGGCGAACACGCAGGATACCGAGATCGTCTTCGCGGTCGAAGAGGCTCCGGAGGGTGGCTTCCTGGCCCGTGCCCTCGGGGCCCCGATCTTCAGCGAGGCCGACACGCTGGAAGAGCTCCATGCGAACGTTCGTGAGGCGGTCGCCTGTCACTTCGAGGAGGGAACGGGACCGAAGGTCATCCGCCTCCACTTCGTCAAGGACGAAGTTCTGACCAGATGAGGCTTCCCCGAGATCTCTCGGGGCGCGATCTCGCTCGATCTCTCGAGGTTCTCGGTTATCGAATCTCCCGCCAGGTCGGTAGCCACATGCGGCTGACCACCTCGCAGGGTGGCGAACATCACATCACCATACCCGACCACGATTCGCTTCGAGTGGGAACGCTCTCTGCGATCATTGCCGAGGTGGCCAAGCATCTCGATCTTAGCCGCGATCAGATCGCCCAGCGGATATTCGGCGCACGCTAGCGCCGTCCCGGTTATGTCAGATCTGACATAAGAGCGCGGTCCGACCGACGGGCTCCCCCTTCACTCTCTAAAGTGTCGAAAACCGGACGGTGCAGAGAACGAGGGAACCCTCGTCGGTTCTAGAGTTCTGTGCCGGGTAACATGGCCGCGGAGACAGGAACCCATGCGGACTCGTCCGGCTCTTTTCCTGGCGGCTGCCGCGCTTCTGCTCTACGCCCTGAGGCATCCGATTGAGCTGCGGCTTTTGCGGCACGCGGCGGCGACGCCGCCCGACACCTCCGGCGATCCGGTGCAGCTCGAAGGGGAGAAGGGGCCGTTCGAGTTCTCGGCCGGAGGCAAGCGCTACCGCATCACGCCGCGGTTTCGATGGGACGAGTCGGCGCGCGTGGTCGGCGCGGAGGCCTACCACTTTGGCAAGGCGGCTTCGCTCATTCCGGAGGACTTCGCGCTGGCCTGGGGGCCCGTGCTCTCCCCTCCCTACGCGGGCAGGATTCACTACAGCCAGTACGCCCGCTTCTATTTCTGGGGCACGAAAGACTCGAGCCTCGACCGCCGCACGATCATCACGCACACGGCCAACACGCACATCCTGCCGGCTTCCTCGCGCCTGCGCACGGCCGCAGCGTGCGTTTCCCGCGGGGACGAGGTGCGGCTGGAAGGGTGGCTCGTGGACGTGGACGGGATCGACGACCCCAAGTTCCACTGGGCCACGAGCACCACGCGGGAAGACGAGGGACCGGCCTCCTGCGAGACGGTGTTCCTCACGCGTCTGACGATCAACCGACGGGTGTACGAATAGCCAACCTCCGGCTCCGTCCTAATCCGTTGGTGCGCCGCCTCCGGAGAACGGCCGTTCTTCTTCCGATTTGACTTCGAGCGTCGTCTTGTCGGTCGCCGCGCCGGCGCGGATCTCGATCGTGTATTTGCCGGGCGGCAGGTACCGCTTGCGCGCGCCCCGGAGCGGGTCGGCGAGCGCCTTGTAGAGATCTTCGTCCAGAGGCTTGCCCGGGCCTGCCGGCGGTTTTTCCGACTCGGGCTTGCTTGTGCCCGCCTCCGCATCGTCCTCTTCTTCCTCCTCCTCGGGGCCGGCTTTCTTGCCGGCAACCTCGGCGGGAGTCGCGGATTTCTCCTTGTCTTTGTCCTTCTCCTTTTCCTTCTCCTTGGAGAGCGCCTTCTCGCGCGTCTTGGCTTCGGCCGCGTCGGCAAGCTTCGGGTCGGCCGAGAGGTCGTATTCGACGACGTTCATTCCGGCGGCCGACGTTCCCACAAGCTCCCTCCAGACGCTTCCGTTCTCATCCGTGACAGCGAGCTTGACGTCCTCTCCGCCCTTCGCCCAGTAGGCGATGCGGGCGACCGGGTCGTCGCGGTGCCAGCTCGTCCACGGATCTTCGTCGTAGCCGCGCTGCGGGCTCGACTTGACGGATTTGACCGGGAAGGCGTGGACCGCTTCGGCGGCGACGGTGCCCTTCAACTTCCGGAGCGGCGCCGTCTCGGCGACGTAGACGCTTCGTCCGTGCGTGCCGACGACGAGATCGCCCTCGCGTTTCTGGACCACCAGGTCCTGTACGGCGGCGTGGGGCAGATCCGCCGAGAGGACGGACCACGTGACGCCGCGGTCGAGCGAGACGAAGACACCGCTGTCCGTGCCGATATAGAGCAGATGCCGCGCCTTCGGATCCTCGCGCACGACGTTGATCGGCTCGGCGGGAAGAACCGCGGCCAGAGACTGCCAGGTCTTGCCGTAGTCGGCCGAACGGAAGAGGTAGGCCGCGAAGTCGTCGTCGCGGTATCCGCTCTGTGTGACGTAGACGGTGCCTTCGTCGAAGAAGGACGCCGTCACACGCGTGACCCACTTGCCTTTGGCGAGGCCGGCCGAGAGATCCGTCCAGGTCACGCCGCCGTCGCGCGTGCCCCAGACTTTCCCCTCGTCGGTGCCGGCGTAGATCACGCCGAACTTCTTGGGCGACTCGGCGATCGTCGTGATGGTGCCGAAGGGCACGTTGCCCTGTTCCGGGTTCGACGTCAGGTCCGCCGAGATCGCGGTCCACGTGTCGCCGCGGTCAAACGAACGGTCAAGCCGTTGCGTGCCGTAGTAAAGGATGTCGTTCGAATGAGGGGAGAGAACGAAGGGCGTGATCCAGTTGTAGCGGAGCGTCTTTTCCTTATTTTTCGCCGATAACTCCGGGCGCGGCCGGATCCGCGTGGTCTCGCCGGTCTTCAGATTCTTGCGCGCGGCGATACCGAATTGCAGCGCGACGTAGACGAGGTTGTTGTCCTTCGGATCCACGGCGACGCAGCTTCCGTCGCCTCCATAGATCGTCTTCCACGCCTGCGGGTCGCTCTTGCCGTACTTGTACGTGGACGGCCCGCGCATCACGCCGTTGTCCTGGAGCCCGCCGACGATGTTGTAAGGGTCCGCGTCATCGACCGCGAGGATCGTGAACTGGCCGACGGGCAGGTTGTTGAGCTTGGCCCAGGTCTCGCCGCGATCGTAGGAGACGTTGATGCCGCCGTCGTTTCCGATCGTGACACGCTGCGGCGCCCTGGGGTCCACGAGGATCGCGTGGAAGTCCCCATGGACGCCGCGCTGATCGAGCCCCTTCCAGGTCTTTCCGCCGTCAGTCGAGGAAATCAGGGGAACGCCCGCCAGGTAAAGGCGCTCCGGGTCGCCCGGATCGACCGCGATGCGGCCGAAGTAATAGCCGTAGGAATAGAAAGTCTTCTCGATGCGCCCCGTGTGTGTGCGTTTCCACGTCGCACCGGCGTCGTCGGAACGGTAAACCTCGGTCCCGACGACCGGGTTCTCGAAGAGGTCGCGGTTGGCGTCCTGCAGGTACGCCACGAG
>JBOGJN010000210.1:0-3853 GCA_050745445.1 Thermoanaerobaculia bacterium | reverse complement strand
GTGCTCCTTGGCGGAGAAGACATAGGCACGGCGCAGCAGATCCTGGTCGCTCTGCGGGTTGTAAGCCTCGACTCTCTCGAGGAGCTCCTCGAAGCGGATCATGACAGGAGAAAGAGTAACGCCAGGGGGGCGAAGCCGGTAGTCGGAAGACGGGAGACGGAAGACGAAGGAGGAGCGAAGCGGGCGCCGTGACCTCTCGTCTACCGTCTCCCGTTTACCGTTTCCCGCCCGTCTAGCGCCGGCCCGAGTTCTTCTTGGGAGGCGGCTGCGGCGCCGCCACGGGCCTGGCCGCCGGCACGACGGCCAACCGGCGGCGGTCGCGATACTGCTTCCAGATCACAACGATGGGGGACGCGACGTAGATCGAAGAGTAGGTCCCGATGATGATGCCAATGATCAGGGTGAGGGCGAAGGTGTTCAGAACCTCGCCCCCCAGAAAGAAGAGTGCCACGACCACGAGCATTGTCGCTCCCGAGGTCAGCACGGTCCGGGACAGAGTCTGGTTGATGGAACGGTTGATGATCGTCGCGAGAGGCTCCTTCTTTGGCGTGCGCTGGTTCTCGCGGATACGGTCGTAGACGACCACCGTGTCGTTGACCGAGTAGCCGACGAGCGTCAAGAGCGCCGCGACGACGACCAGGTTGAACTCCCGACCGAACAGCGCGAGCAGGCCCACGGTGATCAGAGTGTCGTGGATCAAGGCCACGACCGCACCCACGCCGAAGGGGAGCGAACGGAAGCGCCATGCGATGTAGACGAGCATTCCGAAGATGGAGGTGGCGATCGCCCAAAGGGCCTTCCGCCGCAGATCCGAGCCCACCTGCGGACCCACGTTCTCCGCAGACAACAGCACGAAGGGCCCGGCCACCGTGTTGCCCTGGATCCACTGCTTGACCGCGGCCGAGACACCGGGAGTTCCGTTCGCCTCCGCGGGGGAGCGGAAGATCCCGGCCTCCGAACGGTGCCCGATGACGAGCTCGGCGACGCGCGCGTAGTAGTCTGCGGGGCTTCGTTCCCCGAGGCCGGCCACGTGGTCCGGATCGGCCGCCGCCAGACGCGCCGCCAGGCTGTCACGCCCCTGCACATTCAGGTCGATCTTGGCCGGATCGACGACACCTCCCAGTCCCTGCCGCACGAGGCTCAACACCTCCGCCGTGATGTCGCGGCCTTCCTTTCTCTGCTGCTGCACACGGATCAGGACCTCGTTCTTGGCCGGGTCCTCGTAGCGCTGGATCAGGAAACCTCCGAAGTTGCCCTGGTCCAGGATCCCGCGCAGCGTGTCAACGTTCGGGCGCTGTGCAAAACGCAGGGCGATCTGTGTGCCTCCCGCGAAATCGATGCCGAACCGCAAGCCCCTCTGGACGAAGATCGCAAAGGCTCCGACCAGGATGAGAAACCAGGAGCCTCCGATGGCCCACCACTTCCAGCGCAGAAAATCGATGTTGGTCTGGCGAAACAGTTCCACAGGCTTTCCCTTAGACGGACACCGCGTCGATGTGCGGAAGGCGCCCGTACTCGAGCTCGAAAACCGTGTGCGACACGAAGACCGCCGTGAAGACCGAGATCAAGAGACCGATGATGAGAGTGACCGCGAAGCCCTTCACCGGTCCGGTCCCGAACTGGAAGAGGAAGATGGCGGAAATGATCACGGTGATGTGCGTGTCGATGATCGTGGCGAACGCCTTGGAGAAGCCGTTCTCGATCGCGGTTTTGGGGGCGCGCCCCGCACGCAGCTCTTCGCGGATGCGCTCGAAGATGAGAACGTTCGAGTCCACCGCCATGCCGATCGTCAGCATAAAGCCGGCGATCCCCGGCAAAGTCAACGTTGCATCGAAGAGGGCCATCGTCCCCCCGAGCAGGATCGCGTTCAAGAGCAGTGCCAGGACCGCGTTCCATCCGGCTCGCCGGTAGTAGACGACGACGGCGATGAAGACCAGCAGCCCGCCGGCTATCGAGGCGCTGATCCCTCTGCGGATCGAATCCAGGCCCAACGAGGGGCCCACGGTCCTCTCCTCCAGATACGTCAGCCCGGCCGGCAGCGCTCCGGCGCGCAGCACGAGCGCCAGATCATTGGCCTCCTCCGGCGTGAACGTCCCTTCGATCTGCCCGTTGTCGGTGATCCGCTCCTTGATCCGAGGCGCCGACTGCACGCGCTTGTCCAGGATGATGGCCAGAAAGCGGCCGACATTCGCCCCGGTCGCGGCGCCGAATTTCTCGGCTCCCGACGCCGTCAAGAAAAAGGAGACACTGTTCGACCCGAACTGTCCGCTGCTCGGTCGCGCGTTCTTCAAGTCCCGGCCCGTGATGACGGCAGCCTTTCGGACCAGATACCAGTTGGGCTGCCGCTGCCCGGCCTGGGCCTTTTCCTCCACGAGCTCCAGCTCCGATTTCGGAATCGGCCCGCTATACCCCGAAAGAAGCGATTCCTGGTCCGTGGACGGCCCGGCCTCGACGAGCTTGAGCTCCAGAAAGGCCGTGTTCTTGATCAGGTCCTTGACACGTTTGGGATCGTCAATTCCCGGAAGCTGCACCAGAATGCGGTCCGCGCCCTGCCGCGCGATCAGGGGCTCGGCCACGCCGAATTCATCCACACGGTTGCGGATTGTCTCGACCGCCTGGGCGACCGCGTTTTCCTCGACCGTGCGCCGCGCCGGATCCTTGAGCCGGAACGTCCACCGGCCCCCGCCCGCGCTGTAGGCCCAGTCCGGAAGCCATCTCTTGACCGTCTCGTCGAGCTTTGCCCCGTCGGTCGCGGCGGTGACGCCAACTGCGAAAGTGTCGCCCGAAAGGTATTCCACGGCCCCCAGGGAGAGCCCCTGCCCGTGCGCCTGGTTCTGGAGCTGCTCGGCGGCTTCGTCCCGCTCCGCTTTGAGTGCGTCCGCCGTGTTGACTTGCAGGACCAGGTGGATGCCTCCGCGCAGGTCCAGTCCCAGCTTGATCCCCTTCTTCAAGGCTTCGGAGAGAGGAGGCGTGCCGGAGCCCATCCATTCCTTCTTCGCGTGGGAGTAGCCGACCCAGACGTAGCCGCCCACGATCGAGGCGACCACGAAGACGATCGTCACGACCCTCAAGCGCAACCTCTTTCCCAAGCTCTCCTCCTCGAAAAGAACGGTGGAGTTTACAAGAAGAAGCTGTTAGCTGTCAGCTCTTAGCTCTTAGCCAATCCCTGAGCCCTGTGGACCCCGCTAACAGCTAAGAGCTAACGGCTAACAGCTCGTCAGCACCCGTCAGGGCGCAGACGTCTTCGATTCCGGCTCGCCCGCCAGGCCGGCGACCGCGCTGCGCAAAACCTTGATCTTCACGTTGTCGGAGATCAGGAGGACCACGAACCCCCGCTCCTCATCGAGCGCCGCGATCCTCCCAAAGATCCCTCCTCCGGTCACGACCTCGTCCCCCTTTTTTAGCTTCGAAAGCATCTCCCGCGTCCGCTTCTGCTTCTTACGCATCGGGGCGATCAGCAGAAAATAGAAGATGACGAAGATGAAGACGATCGGCGCGAACTGCATCAGCCCGCCGGCAGGGGTAGGTGGAGGCGCAGTCTGGAGTAGCTGGATCATAGCCACCGAATCATACCGGAGTCGCAAGACGGAAGACGGAAGACGAACCCGAGAACTGCCCTCGTTTCCCCTTTCCCGTTTCCCGTTTCCCGTTTACCGGCCATCGGGCTTTGAGAACGGCAGCGGCCCTTGGCGTGACGGCACCAGGCTGCGCGCGGCCTGCGCTCTCTCCCAAAAGGCGAGAAAATTCTCCCCGAGCACTCCCCGCACGACCTGCTCCGAGTGGCCGCGTCTCAAGAGCTCCTCGGTCACGAGCGTGAGCCGCGAGACATCCTCGAGGCCTGTGGGCGGATCGA
>JBOGJN010000209.1:0-1354 GCA_050745445.1 Thermoanaerobaculia bacterium | reverse complement strand
GCGAGCGGACGGAAGAGGCGCCCCTCTTCGCCCGTCAGCGAGAAGACCGGAAGAAAGGCCAGGATGATGATCACCATCGAGAAGAAAATGGGGCGCCCGATCATCTTCGTGGCGTCGCGCACGGTGTCGAGGATCGGCCGCTTCCCGCCCTCGCGCTCCACCTGCCGGAAACAGTTCTCCGTGATGACGATCCCGGCGTCCACGAGCACGCCGATCGCGATCGCGATCCCCATCAGCGACATGATGTTCGAGGTGATGCCGAAAACCCGCATCAGGATGAACGCGATCAGGACGGCCAAGGGAAGCGGCGCGGTCACGATCAGGATGGATCGGAAGTGCATCAGGAACAGGATGTGCGCGAGCACGACCAGGACGATTTCCTCGAAAAGGGAGCGCTTCAGGGTCCCGACCGCGCGCTCGATCAGCTCGGAGCGGTCGTAGAAGGGAACGATGCGCACGCCTCTGGGAAGGCCGGGCTCGATCTCGCGGATCTTCGCCTTGACCCGCGCAATGATCTGGGGCGCGCTCTCTCCGTAGCGCATCGTTACGACGCCGCCGACCGCCTCGCTGCCGCCCTCCTCGAGCGCACCGCGGCGGAATTCCGATCCCATCTGGACCGTGCCGATATTGGAAACGTAGACGGGGACGCCACGGGAAGAGCCCACGACGATCTTCTCAACGTCCCCCATGTTCCGGATCAACCCGATGCCGCGGACGACGTACTCGATACCGTTCTGCTCGATGACCTTTCCGCCCACGTTGCTATTGCTGCGCTGTACGGCCTCTATGACGTCGCGGAGCGAGATCCCGTACGCGGCGAGACGGTTGGGGTCCACGTCGATCTGGTACTGGCGGACGAAGCCGCCAATCGAGGCCACTTCCGCCACGCCCGGCACGGCATTCAACTGGTAGCGGACGAAATAGTCCTGGATGGCGCGCAGCGAGCCGAGGTCCTGCCCCTCGCCTTTCAACATGTACCAGAAGACCTGACCCACGGCGGAGGCATCGGGGCCCAGGACCGGGGTGACTCCCTTCGGCATGAGGGTCTGGACCAGGTTCATTCGCTCGAGAATGCGCTGCCGCCCGAAGTAGAGATCGGTGCCTTCCTCGAAGATCACGTTCACCATGGAGAAGCCGAAGGCGGAGGAGGAGCGGATCGCTTTGACTCTGGCCAGCCCCCGCAGATTCGTGACCAGCGGATAGGTCACCTGGTCCTCGACCTCCTGTGGCGAGCGGCCCGGCCACTCCGCAAAGACGATGACCTGCGTTTCGGAGATATCCGGGATGGCGTCGACCGGGTTGGTTCGAACCGTATAGAGACCCGCCGCCGCGACGAGCAGCGCGCCGCCCAGGA
>JBOGJN010000208.1:0-1276 GCA_050745445.1 Thermoanaerobaculia bacterium | reverse complement strand
GGCAGGAGGAGCGGCACGGGGTCGCCCGAGAGCCGCATGACGATGAAGACGACCGTGGAGACGAGCCAGAGGGCGATCAGCGCGCGGACGAGCCGCTGGGCGAGGACCGGAAGGAGTCCGCGCATGGGGGAAAACCCCCTCACCCATGCCCTCTCCCCCGAGGGGGAGAGGGAGGGATCGGGGCGAGCCTACGCGCGGCGGAACTTGAAGTTGAACCGGCGGATCTCGAACTGTTGGTTCGGGTTCGGCGTGAACTCGACGTGCTTCTGCATCCCGTAGTCCTCGTAAGGCTGGATGACGGGAAGCCACGGGAAATTCTCCAGGAAGATCTTGGTCATGTCGCGGTAGGCCTCGGCGCGGAACTTCTCGTCCACCGAGAACCGCGCCGCGTTGCCCAGCTCGTCGAACTTGGCATCGCGCCAATAGTCATACGCCCCGCCGGGGCCGAGCAGGCGCCACATCATGCCGTCCGGATCGCCGAGCGTGGAAGTCGGATCCCCCCACCACAGGCCCTTGAAGCTCTTCTCCCGGTTCTTCTGGGCGCGGACCGAGAACTCGATCACCTCGACCTTGACGTTGATGCCGACGTCCTTCCACATGGCCGCGATCGCCTCGGACATGGCCTTGTCCTGGGCGACGTAGGCGACGGTGGTCTCGATGAAGATCTCTTCGCCCTTGTACCCGGCCTTCTTCAGCCGCTCGCGCGCTTCCTTGGGGTTGTAGGCGAGCGGGGGGAGCTTGGCGTCGAAGTGGTTGTCCCCCTTGGCGATGGGCTGGCTGGGAACGATCCCGCGCCCCTTCCACAGCTCCTTGACGACGAGGTCGCGATCGATGGCGAGCGACAGCGCCTGCTTGACCAGCGGATTGTCGAGCGGCGGCCGCTTGCTGTTGACGCCCAGGCAGTACAGTCCCGCGTAGAGGACCCCTCCGACTTTCGTCGACGGATTGCTGTTGATGCGGTCGCCCTGGTCGGGCGGCACCTGGACGATGATGTCCACCTCGCCCTTGAGGAGGGCGGCGATGCGCGGCGACGTCTCCGGGATGGAGCGCATGATCCAGCGGTCCATGTCGATCTTGCCACCCCAATAATCAGGGTTGGCGTCGAGCACCGCCTTGTCGTCCTTGACCCAGGAGGTGAAGCGCACCGGACCCGTGCCGACCGGCTTGGCGTTGAAGGTGTCGTTGCCGACCGCCTCGACGTACTTCTTCGGCACGATCTGCCCGCCGTAGAAGGCCAGCCGCGCCGGCAGCAGCGGGTCGGGCTTCTTGGTGTGGA
>JBOGJN010000207.1:0-1374 GCA_050745445.1 Thermoanaerobaculia bacterium | reverse complement strand
CGAGAACCTGGTCGTACTCGAGCGCGTGCATCGCCGAGAGGCCGACGATCCGCGGCCGCGCGCGGGACAACGAGGACCGGATGCCTCCCGAAAAGCGCAGGTCCGCGACCGTGACCTCGTGTCCCCGGGCGCGAAGCGCCGCGCCAATGTACTCCAGACCCAGAGGCTCGACGCGAAAGAAGGGGCCCAGGCCGAAGCGCTCGTTGCCGGGGTCCGGCCGCAGCAGCAAAACGTTCACGAAAAGCTTCCGATGAGCATTCGCGCAGATTGTATATTCCGCGATCTGTGCGGGAAAGAGAGGCAAGAGACGCGGAGCCGCCGCCTGTCCGGCGGGCACGAACGAAATGGGTCAGCCACGGCCTCTCGAACCGCATCGTCTATGGCGGGCTTTACTACGGCGCGCACTGGCTGCCCAGGACGGTCTTGAACGCGATCAACATCGTCGGCAACTCGCTCGCCGTAGCGTTTCTCGCCAGGACCAAGGAGGGAATCCAGGACAACTTCCGCAGAGGGCTTGGCGTCTCGGAGAAGGAGGCCGCGCGCCTCGCGCGCCGCGTCTTCTTCGAGTATGGCCGCGCGACAATCGACGCCTGGCGGGTTCGAAGCAACGCCTTCGTTCCCCGAATCACCACGTTCGAGGCGGACCACCGGGTTCTCGAGGGCAGCCAAAGACGCGGCCGCGGGTTCCTCCTCCTGACGGGCCACGTCGGCAACTGGGAGATGGGAGCGGTGACGTTGAAGGCACACGGCCTGACGGCGGCGGTCGTGGCCCAGCCGGAGCTCGACCCGGACGTCCAGCAGATGCGCTTGCGGCTCCGCTCGCGTCTGGGAGTCGAGTCGATCGACATCGGCACCTCCATGGCGACGGCTTTCAAGGTGCGTTCCGCCGTGGACGCAGGGCGCGCCGTGGCTCTGCTCGTGGACCGGGCCTATCCGGAGGATCGGGTGATCGTTCCTTTCTTCGGGCGGCCGACTCCCTTCCTGCGCTCCCCGGCGCTGCTTGCCCGTTTCTGCGACTGCATCGTGCTGCCCGGGTTCTTCCTGCGCGACGCCGATGGCAGCTACTTCAACGTCTGGGGAAAGCCGCTCGAAGCCGATCCAACGCTCTCGCCCGACGAGGACGCCCAGCGGATCATGACGCGCGTCTCGGCGGACCTCGAGGCCGTCATCCGTGCCCATCCGACCCAGTGGTTCAACTTCTATCGGTTCTGGGAGGAAGAAGAAAACGGATTAGCAGGAGCCGCTCGCTGACGACCCCCAGCCCTTGTCATCGCTGAGGAGCAGCCCCTGTCATCCTGAGAAGCAGCCCCTGTCATCCTGAGGAGCGAAGCGATGAAGGATCCGCTTCGGTTGGCTTCTGCGCGCCCCTCAGGG
>JBOGJN010000206.1:0-1188 GCA_050745445.1 Thermoanaerobaculia bacterium | reverse complement strand
GCCGAGGAGAAGCTCGGTGTTCCTCCCCGCATCGGGAACTTCGTGCTGACGGTCGGGGCGACCGGAAACCAGAACGGCACAGCCCTCTTCGAGGGCGTGACGGTGCTCTTTCTGGCGCAAGTCTTCGGCGTGGACCTGACCCTGGGACAGCAGATCACGGTCGTCCTCATGTCCATCCTCGCGGGCGTGGGCACGGCGGGGGTCCCCGGAGGGTCCCTTCCCTTGATCGTCATCGTTCTCCAGACCGTGGGCGTGCCACCGGAGGGAATCGGGATCATTCTGGGCGTGGACCGGTTCCTCGACATGTGCCGGACAGTCATCAACGTCGTCGGCGATCTTGTGTGCGCCACGTTCGTGGCCCGCTCCGAGAAAGAGCTGCGCTTTCCGAGCGAACGCGCTCCCGCGATCGCCGCCGACGCCTGAAGACATCTCAGGGTCAGGTCTTCGAGCGCGCCTACGCCGCTGCCGCGATAGGCTGATTCCCCAAAGAGGAGGACGGCGGATGCGAAAGATGGGGCGGCTCCGTTTCGGGGCGCTGCGCAGGAGTTGAACACCAGGCTCCTTCTTTCGTGCGGTCTTCTGGCCGTGCTCACTCTGGCGGTGTTTTCGCGCGCGCTCGGACATGGATTTGTCTCGCTCGACGACGAGCCCTACGTGACCGCCAACCCGCAGGTGCGCGCGGGCCTGACCCGGGAAGGAGTCCGCTTTGCGTTCACGACGACACGAGAGGCGAACTGGCATCCGCTGACGTGGATCTCTCACATGGCGGACGTCGAGCTCTTCGGCCTCGAGCCCTTCGGTCATCACCTGACCAACGTCCTGCTGCACACCGCCAACGCGGTCCTCGTTTTGCTGCTCTTCGCGGGGATGACGGGGCGAGTCGGGGCAAGCGCGGCGGCCGCGGCGCTCTTTGCCGTTCACCCGCTGCGGGTCGAGTCGGTGGCCTGGGTGGCGGAGCGCAAGGACGTCCTGTGCGCGCTCTTTGGTCTTCTGGCGATGCTGTTGTACGCGCGTTACGCGAGGCGGCAATCGCGGGGCGCCTACGCGGCGGCGGTGACGCTTTTCGCGATGAGCCTGCTCTCCAAGCCGATGCTCGTTACGCTTCCGTTTCTTCTCCTGCTGCTCGACTTCTGGCCGCTCGAGAGGATCAAGGGCCCGGACGGGCGGCTCTCTCGGGAGCCCGCTCTC
>JBOGJN010000205.1:0-10241 GCA_050745445.1 Thermoanaerobaculia bacterium | reverse complement strand
AGTCGGCGGCGGACGGCAACGCCGGGCGTTCCGCCGCTGCCCTGCGCGGTACCGGTGTTTCCGAGGCGGGGGACGCGGCAGGGGCGGCCTCCACCGGCGGTGCAGCGGGTTGGCGGATTGCGGGAGCCTCGACCGGCGCGGTCGGGGCAGACGGCACGGACACGGGCTCAACGGCCCTTGCGGCGAATTTCGGAGCCTCGGGCGGCGCGGTCGCCGGACCGGGAGTCGGCGTGGTCATGAGCTGCTCGGGCGGACTTGCGCCGGCAGCAACGGCAGCAGCCATCGGGACCGGCCCCGGAACGCCCGCCTCGCGAATCGCAGGCAAATCGGGAGGCGCAGCCGCTTTCGGGGCGCCCGTCGCCGATTCCGGTGGGAGAACCGGAGCAGCGGCGGGCGGGGATGCATCCGGCACCCAGAGCGGTGGAGGCGGGATCTCTTCCCAGGAAATCGCCTCCAGATCCTCTCCCTGGGATATCCGCGAAGCGGTTCCCGCCCAGCCTCCGACGGGTTGACCCGGGATCTTCCACGACTGAATGATCGGGGGCGCGGCCACGTCTGTTTCCCCGGTCTCCCCCCAGATCTCCTGACGAGCCGGAAGGGGCGCGGCGCGTTTGGGTACCTGCTTGAAAAATTCGGGCGGGGGCGGAGGCACCAGCCGGCTGGCGCCAGGCTGCCGTGTCAGGCGTGAGAGCTTCTCGGCCAGGATCGCGAAACGGGGTGTCCGCCGCTCCCCGTAATACTTCTCGAGAGCTTGATAGATGCGGACCTCCGGCGAGACGGCCGCGATGATCTTGCGACCGGTCACGAAGAAGAGCTCGTCCAGGATCCGTAGGTCGCTCGGATCGCGCAGGACGATCTTCAAGTAGCTCTCGCCCCGGTCGTAAGGGATCACTCCGTGCTTGATTGCGAACTTGGCCGGGAGGGCCGCGATCGTGACGGGGAGGATTTCGTCCAGAACGCGCCAGGAGATGTACTCGCATCCGTGTTGGAGCCCGAGCGTTTTGCCCAGGTCGTCTTCGTTGACTGATCCCCGCTCGAGCAGCAGCGTGCCGATTCGTCCTCCGGCAAAGTTCTGGACGCCGAGCGCCCGTGACAGGTTGTTCTCGGAAACCAGGTCCTCCCGAACGAGCAGCTGACCGATCCGCGGCATGCCGCGATTATGGCGTAGGCGGCCGGCTGAAATCCAAAGTCCCCGGTGCCTGGCCGCCGCCGTGCTACATTGCCGACGTGAAACGCTGGCCTCTGGCCGTCGCCCTGGCGGGCCTGCTGCTGCCCGGGCCGCTCCTGGCCGACTCGCTGCGGGAGACGCGCCGGCTGTACCTGCAGGCCCGGCGCTCCGTGGCCGATGGACAGTTCCGGGAGGCCCTGGACCTGTACCGGCGACTGATCGTCGATCTCCCCGAGGACGCCGTCGTGCGCTACGAATATGCCCAGCTGCTGCGGGATTTGAACGTTCTCGACGAGGCCGTCTTGCAGGCCCGCGAGGCCGTCCGCCTCGACTCGGGCCTGGCGGAGGCTCATCGTCTGCTGGGGACCCTCGAACTCGCCGCCGGCGAGTCGGACCCCGCGCGGCTTGGCCGGGCGATCGAGGAGCTCCGGTCTGCCCGCGAGCTGGCGCCGGCCGACAGCGGGATCGCGGGAACCCTGGCGCGGGCGCTTCTGGCGCAAGGACGGCCCGGCGAGGCGGCGAGGATTCTGGATGAGGTTCCGGAGGCGCGCACGCAGCCGGCCCTGATGCGGCTCGCGGCCGAGGCGCAAGCTCGAAGCGGCCGCACCAGCGACGCGGAGAACGTCTACCGGGATCTCCTGCAGGCGGATCCCACCGACCGGGAGACTACGGCGGCGCTGGTGGATCTCTATGAAGAGGGGGATCGAATCGACGAGGCTCTCTTGCTCTTACAGGACCTCCAGAAGAGAGACCCGGAAAACATCGCCATTGCCGAACGCATCACCTTGGATCTTGCGCGCGCCGGGCGTTTCGAGGATAGTGAGAAACGAGCGAGGGATCTGGCCGCCCGGCGGCCGGAAAACCGGGAAATTCGAAGGCTTCTCGCCCAAGTGCTGTTCGAGAAGGGGGACCTCGGCGGCGGCGAGAAGATCCTACGCGATCTGCTCTCGGCCGATCCGGAAGACGACGCCACGCGAAACGCCCTGGCATCGGAACTTGTGCGCGAGCGCAGGTTCGACGAGGCTCGGCCGATGCTGGAGGAGAGTCTGCGCCGGGCCGGCACGGTTCCCAAGGCCGCGGGGCAACGGCAGGCCGCGACGGTCGAGCTCGGCTACCTCGCTTTTCTACGCAAGGACTACGCCGGGGCAAAGTCGGTGCTGGAGCCGGCCGCGCTCTCGGGAAAAACGATCGGCCCGCGCGCTATGCGTATTCTGCTCGCGGTCGCGCGTGATGTGGAGGACTTCCCCTACGGCCTCGAGCGCGCCCGCGCGGCCGCGGCGGTTGAACCAGACAACCCCGAGTGGGCCGCGGCGTGGGCCGAGTTCCAGTCCCGCGTCGGGAACCGGAAGGAGGCCGACGAGGCGCTCTTGCGTCTTTCGGGATCCGACGAGGCGGAGCGCGTGCTGGCGGCGGCGGACGCGTACGCCAGACTGAAGGACTATGCGAACGCGGCGCGCGTGGCGCGTGAAGCCGCCAGGCGTTTCCCCGACAGCACGGAGGCTCTCTTCCGCCTGGCATCGAGCCTCGAACGGGAGGGGGCGACCGCCGAAGCCGAGAAGGTGTTCTCGAAGCTGCTCAAGGTTCGGCCTCACGACGCGGCCGCGCAGAACTACCTCGGTTACATGTGGGCGGACCGCGGCGTTCGTCTGGAGAAGGCGCTGGAGCTTCTGGAAAAAGCGGTCGCCCGCGAGCCCCGCAACGGCGCCTACCGAGACTCGCTCGGGTGGGTCTACTTCCGGATGGGCAAGCTCGAGCTGGCGGAATCGAACCTGCGGCAAGCGCACCAGGGCGAGCCGGACGACCCGACGATCGAAGAGCATCTCGGGGACCTCTCGGAAAAGCAGGGGAATGTCGATTCCGCCGTGACGCACTGGGAGAGGGCCCTGGTCTTGAAACACGAGGAACCGGAGAAGGTCAGGCAGAAGCTCGCGCGTTATCGCGCGAGGAATTCCAACAATCGCTGAGCGCGATCCGTGGCGGTATTCCCCAGAGCTCTCGCGGCGGCCGCGTTCCTTCTCGCATGTTTCGCAGCTGCGTGCGCCTCGCACCCGGCCGCGGCGATCCGACCCTTCCAACCGGTCGTTGAAGAGCAGAGGGCCCCGACCATGGCGGCCTGGAGAGACGCCGTGCGGCGCGCCGACTCGCTGCCGCCCTCGCGACTCCTCTACGACGCCAGATTTGGGCGGACGGGCGTGCAGATGTCGGGAACACTGGCGGTCGTGGCGACGCCGGAAAACCTGAGAGCGACGGCGACCGGCCCTTTCGGTTCGGCGCTCGCTCAGTACGAGAACGGCGCCCTGCGGTTTAAGGGGCGCGAACCTCTGTTTCTCGACCCCGACCTGCTGCGCGGCGCGCTGGCCGGGATCTGGAAAGATGGCCCTCCGACGATCGTGGGATCGAGCGGGGCAGACCGTCTCTTGCGATGGAACGGGCAGGGAGTGACAGCGGAGGCCGTCTTCGACGTGACGGCCGCGCGGGTCAAGTCCCTTCGCGTGACCGGCGCACATGGGGAAGTCTCGGTCGTCTTCTCGGGCGCATTCGACCCGTGGCCGCGGGTGGTGGAGCTATCGGAGACGAAGTCCGGCCAGCATCTCCGGTTAAAACGCGTGGCGATCGAGCCGATTGGAGAATAGTTGTCAGTCGTCAGCATTCAGTTATCAGTTCTGGGCCAATCATGCGCGAGTCGATCTTCGGACTGAAGGCTGATAACTGACAGCTGATAGCTTCTGCGGTGCATGCTGCTCCACGCGGAGGCCCCCGCCAAGATCAACCGCGAATTGCGCGTCGGGGCGCTGCGCCCCGACGGCTACCACGAGGTCTTCTCGCGCATCGTCTCGATCGACCTGGCGGACCGCGTGGAGGTTGCTCCGGCTCGCGAACTCCAGTTTACCTGTGCGGGGGCGAAGCTGCCCGCGGACGATTCGAACCTGGTTGTGCGCGCCGCCAAGGCCCTGGCCGACCACCTCGCGATCGCTCCCCGGGCACGGATCCGGTTGGAGAAGCGTCTCCCGGTGGGCGCGGGACTGGGAGGAGGCAGCGCCGACGCGGCCGTGACTTTGCTCCTGCTCGCACGACTCTGGGATTTCTCGGGTCCGCTCGAAGAGCTCTCTCAGATCGCCGCGAGCCTCGGCAGCGACATCCCCTTCTTTCTGGTGGGAGGGGAGGCCGACGTGTCGGGCCGCGGTGAACGCGTGCAGGCGCGCGAGGACCTGCCGACGCAGGAGCTGTTCCTTCTGGTCCCTCCTTTCTCGTTGGCGACGGGACAGGTCTATGCGGCCTTCGAGCGGCTGCAGGGGGCAAGGGGACCCCTTCCGCAGCGGCTCGCCGTGGAGACCTCGCAGAACTTCTTCGGGCCAAACGACCTGTCGGAAGCCGTCCTCCAAACTGAGCCCCGGATGGAGGCGTATCTGGGCTCGGCGAGCGAAGCCGCGACGGAATTCGCAATCACCGGTTCTGGTTCGAGCATCGTGATGCGCGGCATCGATGCCAAGGCCCGAGGGTGGCTCGAAAGGCGTCACCCGGAGGCGACACTACAGGCGGCGCGGACGCTCCACCGCCAGGAGTATTGGCGCCGGACATCCGGCCCGGGAGGTTCTCCATGGAAATCACTCAGGTGAAGGTCTTTCCGGTGAACGAGGAGAAACTGAAGGCCTACGTCTCCATCGTTTTGGACGGGTGCTTTCTCGTGTCCGACCTGAAGGTCATTCATGGCCCCAACGGGCTCTTCATCTCCATGCCCTCCAAACGCAAGAAGAACGGAGAGTTCAAGGACATCGCGCACCCCTTGAACCGCGAGACCCGCGAGCAGATGGAAAAGAGAATCCTGGAGGAGTACGAGCGCGTTCGGGCGGAGGGGGTCAAGGCTGAGGCCGCCCCGCAGGAGACGGCCGCCGACTCCGCGCCCTCGGAAGTCGCCTGAGGGACCGTCGGCGGAGACGGCGGGCCGGCGGCGCGAAAGCAAGCCTCCGCTACCTGGACTTCCCCCGAGCAAGTCACGCGTACAATCCCTAGTCGCGTTGGGGCGTCGCCAAACTGGTAAGGCACCGGCCTTTGGAGCCGGCATCTGGAGGTTCGAGTCCTCCCGCCCCAGCCAATGCCGCGCTTCGCGCGGCAAGCTCTCAGCTCTCAGCTTTCAGCTCCCAGCGGGACAAGACCTGAAGTTCCGTTCGGCTGATAGCTGACAGCTGATAGCTGACAGCTTACAATCCCCTCCGCTTGACCGCGGCCAACTTCTCCTACGGTGAACTGAAGATCTTCTCCGGACGGGCACACCCCGCCCTGGCCACCGAGATCTGCGACTACCTGGGCCTGCCGCTGGGGCAATTGACGCTCTACAACTTTTCCGACGGCGAGACCTACTGCCAGATCGACGAGAACGTCCGAGGCGCAGACGTGTTCGTCCTGCAGCCCACCTGCAGTCCGGTCAACGACCACGTCATGGAGCTGCTCATCCTGCTCGATGCCTTTCGGCGGTCGTCGGCCTCGCGTATCACCGCGGTCATGCCCTACTTCGGCTATGCCCGCCAGGACAAGAAGGACAAGCCGCGAGTCCCGATCGCCGCCAAGCTGATGGCGGATCTGCTGACGGCCTCGGGTGCGGACCGGATCCTCACGATGGATCTGCACACGGCGCAGATTCAGGGCTTCTTCAACATCCCGGTGGACCATCTCTTCGCGGCTCCGGTTCTGCTCGATGCGATCCGTGAAATGAGACTGGAGGACCTCGTCATCGTCTCGCCCGATGTGGGCGGCGTGGCGCGCGCCCGCGCGATTGGCAAGCGGCTGGGAGCCTCCCTGGCCGTAATCGACAAACGGCGAACCGGCAAGAACGAGTCCGAGGTCTTGAATGTCGTCGGTGAAGTGGATGGGAAGAACGCCCTGATCCTGGACGACATCATCGACACGGGCGGCACGCTCGTGCAGGCCGAAGAGGCCCTGCGCCGCCAGGGGGCCCGGGCGACCCACGCCGCCGCCGTCCATCCGGTTTTCTCCGGGCCGGCCCTGGAGCGCATCGAGGGCTCCAAGCTCAAGACGCTGCTGGTGACAAACACCATCCCGGTAGACACCGCCATGGCCCGCTGCCAGCGGATCCGGGCCCTCTCGATTGCTCCACTTTTGGGGGAGGCGATCCGCCGCATTCACGAGGGCACTTCCGTTTCTTCGCTTTTCGTGTAGAATGCCCCGTTTTGCGCGGGGCCGCGCGTACTGACGTTATGAAGACCATCGACTTGAACGTTGAGCGACGCTCGACAAAAGGAAAAAACGAGGCGCGACGCCTCCGCGCGCAGGGCAAGATCCCGGCCGTCGTGTACGGCGCGGGCAAGCCCACGGTCCCGATCCTGGTGGAACGCAAGGCCCTGACCGACGCCTTCCGTCACGGGGCGGGAGAGAACGCGATTTTCCTGCTCAAGCTCGCCGGCGCCGACCAGAGCCGCCACGCGATGATCCGGGAGCTGCAAAGGGATCCTCTCTCCCGCCACCCCCAGCACATCGACTTCGTGCGCGTTCTGATGGACGCCAAGATTCGTGTGAAGGTGTCCATCGAAGTCGCGGGGACCGCGGCCGGGGTCAAGGCGGAGGGAGGCATTCTCGACTTCGTGACGCGTGAGGTCGAAATCGAGTGTCTGCCGGGCAACATTCCGGCGCACCTGCCGATCGACGTCACGGAGCTGGCGATCGGCGACGCCCTGCGGGTCTCCGACCTCCCGCCGATCGAGGGGGTCACGGTCGTGGACGACCCCGAGAAGGTCCTGGTCCACGTGACGCACCCCACCCAGGAGAAGGAGCCCACCGTCGCGGCCGAGGCCACGCCCGAGATCACCGAGCCAGAGGTCTTGAAGAAGGGAAAGGTCGCGGCCGAGGAGGTGGCGGAGGAGAAGGAGAAGGAGACGTAGGGCCTGCGTGTCATCGTCGGCCTCGGCAACCCGGGAGACCGTTACAATGCGACGCGCCACAATGCGGGGTTCCGCGTCGTGGAGGAACTCGCGTCCGAAGAAGGGATCCGAATTCGCCGGCGCGAGGCGCTCTCGCGGGTGGGCCGCGGAAGAATCGCGGGGGCGTCCGTGCTGCTGGCACTCCCGCAGACGTTTATGAACGCCTCGGGCGAGGCGGTCGCTGCTCTTTGTCAGAAAAATGGCCTCGATCCTTCAGCCCTCTGTGTCGTCTTCGACGACATCAACCTGCCGCTCGGAACCCTGCGGATGCGCGCGCGGGGATCGGCGGGAGGGCAGAAGGGGATCGCCTCGATCATCGGCTCACTGGGAACTGGCGACTTTCCGCGGCTACGGATCGGCGTGCGCGGAGAGCACTATTCGCGGGAGCGTGACTTGGCCGACTACGTTCTGGAACCCTTCCGAAAGGAGGAGCGGGCGCGGTTCGAGAGCGCGGTCGCGCGGGCGGTCGAGACGCTCAGAATTTGGCTGGCCGAGGGAATCGATGCCGCAATGAGACACGCCAATGGGAAACCTTCCTCTCCGGATCCTGCCTCGGGTCCGGATTGACATCCAAGAGGAGGAAACAATGAGGCTCTACGACATCGTTGTGCTGGTCACCCCCGATCTGGCCGACGAGGAAGCCGCGAAAGTGACGGGGGACTACCGAAAGATCCTGACGGACGGCGGCGCCGAGATCGTCAGAGACGACGCCTGGGGACGCCGGAGACTCGCCTACCCGATCGGGCGAAAACGCGAAGCGTACTACCACCATTTCCAGGTCAACGCGGAGCCGCCGCTGATCGCCGAGACCGAGCGCCGCTTGAAGCTCTCCGACCAGGTCCTCCGGCACCTGGCGGTGCGGGCGGACGACGAATTGAAGCGGTCGGCCAAGAGCGCGGAGCGCCAGAAGAAGAAGGCGGCACGCCGGCCACCGCGCCCGGCCCCGGCGGTCGCTCCGGAACCGGCGCAGACTCCGCTCGTAGAAAGGAGTGAGCCATGACCGCGATGTTCGGGCGCTCGGGAGGGCGCGGGGCCTCCAGAGACCGTGACGGAAAAGCGACGGTCCGCAAAAAATTCTTCGTGCGGCGCCGGAAGGTCTGCAAGTTCTGCGCGGAGAAACTCGAGTACGTGGATTGGAAGGACGTCAAGTTGCTTCAATCCTTTGTTCCCGAGCGCGGGAAGATCCTTCCGCGACGAATCTCGGGAGCGTGTGCGCTGCACCAGCGCAAGCTTCAGACCGCGATCAAACGCGCGCGGGCGATCGCCCTGTTGCCCTACGCAACGGACTAAGGAAACCGGGAAACGGGAAACGAGAAACGAGACGAGGTCAGGCAGCGATTGTTCCCTTCGTCTTCCGTTTTCCGTTTCCCGTTTTCCGGCCCCGGCCAATGAGCAGCACCGCGGAGCCAGGCCGGGAAGACTCTCGCGACCCGATTGTGGGGTCACGGCGGCAGGAGGTGCTCGGCGCGGCGTTTCTCACGGCGCTCTTGCTCCTGACCTTTCTCGCGCTGCCCTTGCTCGGGACGCTCGCACTTCCCTTCGCCGCCGTGCCGGCCGTTCGCCTGACGCACCGCCAGGGCGTGGGGGCCGGTCTGCTGGCCGGGGCTCTCGCGGCTTGCCTCCTGCTCCTGCTCGGGGCAGCCAGCGGCGGACTCTCGGAAGCTCTCGCCGGAGCCCTCTCGGCCGCCGTCGTCGCGGGTGCTCCCGCATCCTTTTCCGGGGCCGTCCGTCGCGGCCTCCAGGCTTCGCGCGCCTACCTCGCCCTGTGCGTGGCCGGGTACGCGATCCTGGCCGGCACGTTGATCCTGCGTTCGGCCCTGGGAGGGCCCTCAATGCGCGAAGAGATCCGGAGCACTTTCGAAGGGTTCGGTTCCGCGGCCGTCCAGTCTTACGCGAAGGCCCGGATGGACGACGCAGAGAGCATCCGCCGCCTGAAAACCACGCTCCAGACCACCGAACGGTTCGCCAGCCGGTTCTGGGTGGGCCTGGTGGGGGCCTCCTGGGTCCTGGGCTCGGCGGTGGGTTTCTACGCGGGGGCACGGATGGCCCGCCCCGCCGCCTCCGCCGAGGCCGTCCGCTTTGAGGACCTGCGCGTCCCGGCGGTCGTGGCGGCGCTCTTCGTGGCGGCGGGCGCGGGCACCGTGCTCGCTCCCGCGCCGGCCGCAGAGGTCGCAGGAGACCTGCTGTTGCCGCTGTCCGCCTTGTATTTCCTGGCAGGGCTCTCTATCATCTGCCACTTCGCCCGGAAGTGGTTTCGGGCGCGTGTTCTTCGAGTCGGTCTCTATGCCCTGGTCCTGTACTTCCCGATCAACGCAGGGGTGGCATTGTTGGGGCTCTTCGACTGGTACGCGGACTTTCGCAGCCGAGGCGAGAGAACAATCGAGAGGTCGTGAGTATGAAGGTCATCCTGGCCGACGACGTGCGCGGGTTAGGACACCGGGGCGACACCGTGACGGTCAAGCCCGGGTACGCCCGCAACTATCTCTTTCCCCAGCGGTTCGCCTACGAAGCCACGGAGGCGAACAAGCGCAGGCTCGGCGAGGAAAAGAAAAAGTACGACGAGAAGGTGCTCCAGCAGCGGGCCGGCGCCGAACAGGTTTCCCGGCAGATGGAGGGTCTGGCCATCACGATCGCCAAGAAGGCGGGGGAAGAGGGGGTCCTCTACGGCTCCGTGACACCTTCGGAGATTGCCGACGCGTTGGCCGAACGAGGGATTCAGGTGGACCGGCGCCGAGTCGAGGTGGCGGAGCCCATCAAACGACTCGGAAGGCACACCGTCCACGTTCGACTCCACCGCGACGTCGTCACGGAACTCACTGTGGACGTGCAGGCAATCGCAGCGGCAACGGCGTAGCGGCCGACGGCACTCCTTCATTCTCCATTTCGTAGTTCACAATTCCTTGTCTAGCAGGCTGCTGAAAAAATGGATGCGGGCGTCGTGTCCGGCACTTTGCATCCAGCGCCCATTCCAGGCGCCTGCGGATCGGCTCTTCATGGCATTCCAGCGGGTGCCGGCAAAGTGCCGTCCACCCTTCGGGTTACGGCGGCGCGGGGCCATCTGCGGCGTCATCGCTCCTCGCCGATGCAACGGCATCGCCGTCGTCGCGCTTCCTTGCATCTGACCCCGCGGCGCTCGTAAC
>JBOGJN010000204.1:0-5612 GCA_050745445.1 Thermoanaerobaculia bacterium | reverse complement strand
TTCGCACCACACCCCGACGACCTGCGGCATGATGCTGGCGAGATTCGCGTTCATGACGCGCTCGTACAAGGCCCGGGTCGGCCCTTTGGTGACGAGATCGATGACACCGATGCGGAGCTTGCGCAGGGGCACCTCCGAGCGGCTAGTCTAACCGACGTTTAGCCGGACGGCCTCGAGACTTCTTGAGCTACAGCCTTCAGGGCGGGGCAGTGCTTCCAGGAGCAGACTTGCGCAGTCCCGCCGAGACTCCTGCGGCTCTTGCGGTGAGATCTGCGGCTACAGGCCGAATGTCGTGACGAGGAAGACAGCCATCTGGCCTCGGGTGCTGGGATTGCCTGGACAGTAATTACCGCCACCGCAGCCCGCCGTGATTCCCTCTCTGGAGAGCTGCTCGATCCAATCCACAGCAAAGCCGCCGGGGCAGGTTACGTCTCCGAAGATGCCCGGCGGAGCGCAGGCCGGTGGCGCGTAGCTTGAGCCGTGCTCAGCCCTGAGCAGGAAAACCGCCATTTGCGCCCGCGTGACCGGATCGTTGGGGCAGTAGTTGCCTCCACCGCAGCCGGCCGTGATCCCTTCGTTGGAAAGCTGCTCGATCCAGGCTGCGGCGAATGCATTGGCCGGCACGTCCCCGAAGACGGCTCCGCTGGCCGGAGGCGGGGCGTAGGAGGAGCCGTGCTCCCCCTTCAAGAGGAAGACCGCCATCTGCGCGCGTGTGATGGAGTCATCGCGGCCGTAGTGGCCGTTGCCATAGCCGGCGGTGATGCCGTCGCGGAAGGTCTTCTCGACGAAGTTGTGGAAGCCGTCCGACTGTGGGACATCGAGGAAATCGGCCAGGAAGGCTTTCGGGAGCGTGCTCGGGACGGATGTCGGACTCGTAACGCTGAGGTTGTTCAGGGTGCCGGGCGAAAGCGGAGGACTTGTCGCATCGATCTGCGTTTGGCTGACGAAGTTGACTCCCGTCGCGGCAACGGCGCTAAAGGAGACCGTATTGGTGGGATCGAACCCGGTTCCGGAGACCGTTACGGTGGTCCCGCCGGATGCCGGACCTGAAGTCGGAGCGACGGCAGCAGTCACAAAAGTCGCCCGGAGGCGAAAGACAACTCCTCCGCCTCCGGGTCCGCCGAAGGCTGCGGTTCCGTAAACGCTGCCGTCCGTGCTCTGCAGCAGGCTCGCAGAGGGGTAGGCGCCGTCGCTGGAGCCGAAGCCGTGCAACGTCGCAAACGTACTGCCGTTCGTGTCGGTTTTGAAGATCGTTCCCCAGCCATTCGCGCCGCCCTGGTAGGTCGTACCGTAGAGGTCTCCGTCCGAGCCCTGGATCAACGCGGCCAGGGGGTTCGCGCCGTCGCTGTCGGCGAAGCTGTGCAGCGTGGTAAGTGTGGTGCCGTTGGTGTCTATCTTGAAGATCGTCCCGTAACCGTTTGCGCCGCCATCGGAGGTCGTTCCATAGAGGTTTCCGTCCGTGGCCTGGGCCAAGCTCGCATAAGGGTTCACGCCGTCACTGCCGCCGAAGTCGTGCAGCGCCGTGAACGTGCTGCCGCCGATGTCGGTCTTGAAGATCGTCCCGTAGCCGTTCGCGCCGCCCTGGGCGGTCGTTCCGTAGAGATTCCCGTCCGTGCCCTGGAGAAGTCCGGCATAGGGGTCCGCGCCGTCTCTTGAGGTAAAGCTGTGGAGCGTGATGAATGTGGAGGCGTCAGCCGAGATCTTGAAGATCGTCCCGTAGTTGTTTGCGCCGCCAGAGTAGGTCGTTCCGTAGAGGTTTCCGTCCGTGCCCTGGATCAGGCCCGCCCGCGGCTCCGCGCCGTCGCTCCCGGCGAAGCTGTGCAGCGTGGTGAGCGTCGTACCACCGGTGTCGATCTTGAAGATCGTCCCGTTGCCGCTCGTACCCCCCCGGAGGGTCGTTCCGTAGAGATTCCCGTCCGTGCCTTGGATTAAGCCCCCGTAGGGGTACGCGCCGTCGCCCCCGACAAAGTTGTGGAGCGTCGTAAACGTCGTGCCGTTGGTGTCGATCTTGAAGATCGTTCCGTAGCTGTTCGCGCCGCCATTGGCGGCCGCTCCGTAGAGGCTTCCGTCGGTGCCCTGGATCAAGCCCGCATAGGGGCGCAAGCCGTCACTGCTGAAAGCCTTCAGAACATCGTAGGCCTGCGCCAGCGCGGTCGCGGCGAAGAGACTGGCCGCAACCGCCGCTGAGAACGCCATTCGTCCGAACACACCAAGCGATGCCGGGCGCCGGCCGGAAAGAGGAACGGGCGCCGCAGAGGACGGGTTCGCCGGCATTGGATCTGTCCGTTAGCTCGCGAAAGACTGTACGGCCACTCGGGAGGCGCGTCAAACCTTTGGCTTGGTGGCCCTCGCCAAGTCTTTGAGGCGGGAGAAGCTTGACGTCCCTTCGTGCCTGCTCTCGTCGCGGCGCGAGTAGTCTCCCGAAGTAACCAAGGGAGGAGGCTCGCGCCGCGGGAGCGAACGCGAAGCGAGAGCGACGTGTGGTCGGGGCGGCCGGGATCGAACCGGCGACCACCTGCTCCCAAAGCAGGTACGCTACCGCTGCGCCACGCCCCGGGTCGCGGGATTATCCCATGTGGCGCTCGTGGGTTGAAACAAGGAAGGCATCCTTGCTAGAGTAAGGACATGGCCAAAGTCACGAGCAAGCTCCAGGTGACGGTACCGAAGACGATAGCCGAGCAGCTGCAGATTCGTCCAGGCGACGAGATCGACTGGATCCCCGCAGGCGACGCCGTTCGCGTCGTACCCAGGCGGCGTCGGAAGACGGTCGACGACCGCCAGGCTCGCCTTCGCTCTTTCGATGAGGCGACGGCGCGTCAGCTGCGCCGCCAGGCGGGCAAGCCGCTCCAAAAGGAGCCGCGCGATCGGGGCTGGAAGCGCGAGGACCTCTACGACCGTGGCCGCCCTCGTTGACACGAACGTCCTGGTCTATCGGCACGACCCTCGGTATCTGCGCAAACAGCGCCGGGCCAATGAGCTTCTTCGCCGTGGGCTTGCCGCGGGCTCACTGAGGTTGCCTCATCAAGCAATCCTGGAGTTTGTTGCGGTGGTGTCAAGGCCGATCCGCGGCCGGGGGCCACTTCTCTCGCGGGCGGATGCGCATCGAGAAGCGGAGGAATTGTTGGGACAATTCCCGGTTCTTTACCCGAACGAGGCTCTGGTCCGAACCGCGCTTCGCGGGGCTGCAGCCTACGGGTTGAACTGGTTCGACGCGCACCTCTGGGCCTACGCCGATCACTATGGTCTGGAGGAGCTCTTCTCCGAAGACTTCGAGCACGGCAGACGGTACGGTACGGTCCGTATCATCAATCCTTTCCTGGAAGAAGCGGGAGGGCCTTGAACCGCGAATACGTCCAGTGGAACTCGCCCACGCTCGGCCGCAAGATGGAACTTCTCTGGTTCGGCCACGCCGGCCGGCCGATGATCTGGTTTCCGACTTCGAAAGGACGCTTCTACCAGAACGAGGACTTCGGCTTGATCGGCGCCGTCGGCGACTCCCTCGAAGCGGGAGCGCTCCAGATCGCCTGTGTGGACAGCATGGACGGCGAGAGCTTCTATGCCGAGGGACGGCCGCCGGCCGAGCGTATCGCGCGGCACGACCAGTACGACCGCTACGTCTATGGGGAGGTCGTCCCCTGGGTCCGCGAGAAGGGCAAGACGCGCAGCAAGATCGGCACCCTCGGCGCCTCTTTCGGCGCTTACCACGCGGTCAACTTCGGACTGCGCCACCCGGACGTCTGCGACAAAGTCGTGGGCTTCTCGGGGAGATACGACATCCACTCGTTTCTGGACGGCACCTGGGACGAGACCTGCTACTTCCATTGCCCCACGGCCTATGTGCCGAACATGAACGCGGAGTGGGTCGGCAAACTCTCGCAGATGGACATCTGCATCGTGACCGGGGAGACCGACAACATCTTGAGCGGCTCACAGCAGATGATCGGAATCCTCGGCTCCAAGGGGATCCCGCACAAGGGTCACATCTGGAAGGCGCCCTTCGGCCACGACTGGCCCTGGTGGAAGGCGCAGATCCGGCACTACGTCCCGTAGCGCAGAGCTTTCAGCCGTCAGCTATCAGCTTTCAGCCGAACTGCGACTCTAGTTTCTTCTTGGCTGAGAGCTGAAAGCTGATAGCTGATAGCTATTCTCTCGGCCACAGACACCCGGAGGACCCTACCCACGTGCGGTCCTTGTTGAAGGCGACGCCCATCATCTTTCCCTGGGAGAGGCGGGCGAGGGTGGTGACGGGCAATGGCTTGCCTTCTTTCCAGATGAACATGATGCGAACCTCGACCTTCGAGAAGTTGCCGTCGGTCGTCTCGATCACGGGTGCGTACTCGACCTTCCGCATCAGAAGAGTCTGGGACCGCTGCTCGTCGGGTACGGCCGCGATGTCTTCGGGCGTCACCTCGACCTTGACGCCGGAGCCCGCGAAGGAGAAGAGCGGTTTCAGAACCCAGTTCTCGAGGTCCCGCGGGGCAGTGGCCAGATCCGAGAGGAAGAACGCCTCCGGAACTGCCGGGTGTCGAAGCTGCGGCAGCGAGTGTTTCGACCAGCGAAAGTACCAGTTGGGGTGCCCGGCCCAGGAGACATCGAGCGGTTCGGTCAAGTCGAAGGCAAGAGCGACTCCCTTCGCCTCGAGCTCGTCGAAGATCAGGCGGTTGTAGATGCGGAGGATGCGCGTCCTCTTGCCGTCGCGGCGGTACCAGAGCTGCCGCCCGCGTTTCTCGATCTCGCCGGGGTCGATCGCGCAGACGCCCCAGAATTGCTCCGTGAAGGCGAAGTCAATGGCAGTCTTCTGGCGCGGAGGATCAAGGTCGAGGAGAACGACGTTCTCGGACGGGAGATTGGCGAGGATCGCCTCGCCCACGGCCCGCTTGTAGCCCTCGACGTCCAGGCCGGACAGATACCACTCGAGGCTCTCGCTCTCGGGGCAGAGGCGCGCCAGTTCCTCGCACTGCGCGATCTGAAAGGCATAGAGCGTCGGGAAGGCCTGCAGCTCGATGAGTCTTGGCGCAAGACGCCCATCGGACGCGCGTGTGACGGCGAAGTCCGTCGCGGCGAAAGTCGGAAGCCCCGAGCAGCCGGGCACGTCGAAACGCTTCGGCACGGCCGATTCGGAGCGCTTGAGAGACTCCGAAGTGGAGAGTTGCCGGAAAATCTCGGAGGAGGTGTCGAGCATCTCCTTGACGAGCTCCGGCGGCAGAAAGACAGGAGACTCCGCGAGACGGAAGGGAATCTCGACGCCGCCCCGATCCTCGAGGCGGCGTCTGTAGGCGCGGTACTTCTCCTCGGAAAAGGCGGTGTTGTAGCTGCGGCGGAGGTCGGGAATCATCAGAGGACGTAGGACGTAGGACGAAGGACGTAGGGGAAAACGGTGTCAAGCGCGGCGCTTCGACGCCCCACGACCTACCACCTACGTCCCACGTCCTACGTCCTAGATCAGGAACTTCCCGTCCGCCATGACCTGCTCGCCGTCGAACCAGATGTCGAAGCCGCGGCCGACGATGTCCAGGTGCGTGCGGTAGCTCCAGGTGGCGCCGGTGTGCTCCGAGTAGGGATGTCCAAAGGCGACGTGAAGGCCGGGCAGCTTCTCGTCCTGAAGAATGTTG
>JBOGJN010000203.1:0-2827 GCA_050745445.1 Thermoanaerobaculia bacterium | reverse complement strand
TTCTGCGCGCCAACTCGAGTGTGGCCTACGCGCCGCCCGGGTATCTGCTCTTCCTTCGCGACCGGAATCTGCTGGCACAGCCCTTTGACGCGCAGAGAATTCGAATCACGGGCGATCCTCTCCCTGTGGCCGAGGAGATCCAGTACTTTCCGCAGACCCACAGCGCCCTGTTCTCCGTGTCCGAAAACGGGGTGCTCCTCTATCAGGCTCGGTCTGCCTCAGGCGTCTCGCAGCTTGTCTGGTTCGATCGAAGCGGAAAGCAGACGGGTTCCCTTGGTGCCCCGGGCGACCAGGCCAATCCGCGCATTTCCCCTGACGGGAAGAGAGTCGCTTTGGACATCATCGATCCTCAGACGGGAAATAACGACATCTGGATCTACCAATCCTCCGGTGGCATTCCGACACGATTCACGTCCGATCCGGCGTTCGAGACCCAGCCGATTTGGTCACCCGACGGAAGCCGGATCGTTTTCATGTCCCTCCGCCAGGGCCATGCAGATCTCTATCAGAAGAGTTCGAGCGGCGCTGGAGGCGAGGAAGCAATTCTCCAGTCGGAGAGAACCAAATATCCGACCGACTGGTCTCCGGATGGGCGGTTCGTCCTCTATCGTGCCCTCGACCCGAGGACAAATCTTGAACTCTGGATCTTACCGGTTGGCGGCGACCGGAAGCCGATTCCATTTATCAAGACAACGTTCGGCGTGAGCCATGGGCAATTCTCTCCCGACGGGCGATTCGTGGCGTACGCTTCGAATGAGTCGGGCAAGTGGGAGATCTATGTCTCTCCTTTCCCAGGGCCGGGTGGCAACTGGAAGGTAACGGGTGCAGGAGGCTCGGAGCCGCGATGGCGCCGAGACGGAAAGGAGCTTTTTTACCTCGCTCCCGACGGGAAATTGATGGCGGTTGACGTGAAGGGAGGCCCTACGTTCGAAGCGGATGTGGCGAAGCCCCTTTTCCAGACTCGCCTGCGGCAGCACATTTCCTCCGCCGATTTATTCAGCTACGACGTCTCTGCCGACGGCCAGCGGTTCCTGGTGAATACGGATGTCGGCGAGGTGGCCTCGTCGCCTCTAACTGTCGTTCTCAACTGGACGGCGGACTTGAAGCGATGACGCTCGCCACCGGCTCGCGTCTTGGGCCTTACGATCCGCGTTCGCCCCTCCTGCGCCAAGTCGCCGACGCGCCAAAGCCGCTATGGCGACGGCGCGGCTACGGCGGGCTTCGGCGGACGGCGGATCCGTCGGGGGTCTTGTGACTCTCTCTCCCGGTATTCGGCTCGGGCCATATGAGATCACCGGTGTGCTGGGTGCCGGGGGAATGGGTCTTGGGATTTCGGATTTCGAAAGTCGGAATTCGGATTTGAGATGACGATTGCGGCGGGTTCGCGGCTAGGTCCTTACGAAATTCTTTCTCCTCTCGGGGCCGGAGGCATGGGAGAGGTGTGGAAGGCTCGGGACACGCGGCTGGATAGGACGGTGGCGGTGAAAGTGCTGCCGTCGCGCATGTCGGCGTCTCCCGAGGTGCGGCAGCGTTTCGAGCGGGAGGCGAAGACGGAGAGGCCGAAAGCAGCCGATGTCCGAGCCGTTGCGAGGCGTCCGCGATCCGCGTATCCTTACCATTGGTTGGAAAGCTTACCGGAGGTAATGATGCCCACGGCCACGTTGACGAGCAAGGGTCAACTCACTCTGCCAAAGAAGGTCCGGGAGGCGTTGGGCCTGAAGCCAGGGGACCAGGTCGACTTCGTCCTGGACGCCGCGGGAGACGTTCGGCTGCGTCCCGGCGCCTACGACGTTCGGGAACTCCGGGGCCTCCTCCGCCGAGCAGGTCGCCGGGCCGTAAGCCTCGAGGACATGGAGCGGGCGATCGCCCGGAAGGGGCGAGCGCGGTGATCGGTCTCGACACGAACGTGCTCGTCCGCTATCTGACGCAGGACGATCCCAGACAAGCGCGCCGGGCCAATGCCGTGGTCGCCGCCGCCGTGGAGAAGGGCGAGCGCTGCCGGCTCGACAGCGTCGTGCTCTGCGGGCTCGTCTGGGTGCTGCGTGGCGCCTACGGATACGACAAGGCGACCGTCGTCGACACCCTCGAGCGCATTCTCGCGACCGCCCAGTTCGACATCGGCGACAAGGACATCGTGCGGCGGGCGCTCGAGGACCACCGCCTCGGCCCGGGGGACTTCGCGGACTATCTGATCGGCCATTCCAATCGCGAGGCAGGCTGCGCGTCCACCGCGACCTTTGATCGGCGGCTGAAGTCGAGCGCCGTGTTCCGCGTGCTCCCATGAGCCTTTCCACCGGCTCCCGCCTGGGTCCCTACGAAGTTCTTTCTCCCTTGGGAGCAGGAGGGATGGGTCTGCAAATTTCGAATTTCGAAATTCGAAAGTCGAAATTGGAGTGAGATGACGCTGGCGGTCGGGACGCGGCTCGGACCTTACGAGATCCTGTCTCCCCTCGGGGCCGGGGGAATGGGAGAAGTCTACCGGGCCCGGGACACGCGGCTCGAGAGGACGGTGGCGGTCAAGGTACTGCCGCAGCATCTGTCCGCCTCCGCGGAAGTGCGGCAGCGTTTCGAGCGGGAGGCAAAGACAATCTCGCAGCTCTCGCATCCGCACATCTGCGCGCTCTACGACGTGGGGAGAGAAGGCGAGACCGAGTACCTCGTCATGGAGTACCTGGAGGGAGAGACGCTGTCGGATCGGCTCGGCAAGGGTGCATTACCGCTCGAGCAGACGCTGCGGTACGGGGTCGAGATCGCGGACGCGCTGGACAAGGCGCACCGTCAGGGGATCGTGCACCGGGACTTAAAGCCCGGCAACGTGATGCTGACC
>JBOGJN010000202.1:0-4107 GCA_050745445.1 Thermoanaerobaculia bacterium | reverse complement strand
CTCTCGGCGCTCGCCACCGTCATGGTCATGCTGCTGTGGCTCGCGCCCGCGCTGCCGCGCTCGGGCGGCGACCCGCTCCTGCTGCTCTCGCGCGCCGTCATGACCGAGCACGCGCGCGCGCTGCTCTGGGGCGAGGCGCGTCCCGACGCGGTGCCGGGCGTCCTGCCCCGCGTGATGGAGGAGAGCGGCGTGGTGCTCAACTGGGTCTTCACGGGCGACCAGGACCTCCGCCTCATCAACGCCCAGCCGACCTTCCTCGAAGGCCGCCGCGCCCTGGCCCTGACCTACCAGGACCGTGACGGCCACTCGGTCAGCTACATCATCGCGCGCGGCCCCAACGTCGCCATCCCAGAGCTCGGCAGGGTCCAGATCGCGAAGTGGCGCCCGCTGGTCACGAAAGACAACGGCTTCGCGTTGATCGTCTGGAAACAGTCAGGCCTCGTCTGCGTGATGGTGGCGGACCTGGTCTCGAAAGACGACCTCGGCCGCTTCAAGGAATACTTCGTTAAGGTCCGCTCGGCGACTGAGCTGAAGAGCTACTGAGCGGGGTCAGGTCTTACATTACGACATCGCGCCCCGGTCGCAGAGACTAGGATTCCGATTGAGATGTCGTAATGTAAGACCTGACCACCAGCGCCCCTCGCCGACGAGAATCTCCGTGCCCTGGCGCAGTAGGGCCTCAAGGCAGCGAAGGCCTCTCGGCCGTTGAGGTGAGGTCATGACCAATCGGAGGTGAGTCTACGCCCTCCTCGTCACCCGAGGACCCGGCTACCGCCCCCGCGGCGCATGACATGCCCAGCCATCGGGCGCCCGTATTGCCTAACGTTTCTGAGGCGCCTGGCTTCCCCCAGAGCCCTGCGTGGCCCGGCCAAGCCGGGTCCGCACCTTGGCCGCACGCTCGGGAGCATCGGCAAGGTCGGGGGACAGCGCCAAGAGCCTGTCCCAGTATTCGAGGGATTTCTCGTCGGGACCCCGAGCCTCGTAGAGCTCGGCAAGGCCATAGAGAGCGACCAGGTGGTTGGGGTCCTTCTCCAGCGCCTTCTGCAGCATCGCCACCCCGCGTTCTTGTTCGCCTGTGAGAGCCAATGCCATCCCGAGATAGACATGGAGGTTCGGGGGGGCGTCACTCCGCTTGGCGAGGGGCTCAAGGATCGTGACGACCTCCGCGGACATCCCGCGCTCACCAAGCATGGCGGCGGCATTGGTGAAGAAGAGGACGTCGTATGGCGCGAGGTCGCGGTACTGCCGGGCGAGTTGCGCGGCCTCCAAGACACGGCGCTCCTGTAAGTAATAGAGGATCAAGGCACGCCAGGAGTAGGTAGCCGTCGGACTCATGGCCAAAATGGTCCGATGGTGGGTTTCGACGTCGTCCTCGATGCCTGCTACCCAGGGGATCCCCAGGGCTCCCTGCCGCATCCGGACGACAACAGTCTTGCCCACCCACACCGTGTTGCGCTCGTTCCACCAGAGAGACACCCGCTCGACGCGCTGCGGATCGCGCACTGAACGGAGGGTGACCCACGATACCGGAGTGAGCGTACCGAGCTTGATCCGGAGCCCATTTCGGGCTACCGCCTGGACTTCGCTCCGATGGCCTGCCGGCCGTGAGCGATCGGCAAATCCGTTGACGAAGACCACGAGACTCCAGCAGGCGAAGATCAGGATCGCCAGGCTTCCCCAGTACTCTGTCCGGTCGAATGCCTGCCGTGCCGGCTCGGGCATCCAGCCTCGCGGGACGAAGTGGTTGGCAAGCATCAGCACCGAGAGCGCCAGGAGCGCGAGGCTCAGCCAAGGCAGAAGAAACAACACCGGACCTGGAATGCGGTAGTGGAGATGGTTCGCGAGAGCCCATAGTCCGATCACGCTGATGATCGAGTATCGGAGGAGCCCGAGGATCCACCGCCCCGTGACCGCGAGCCCGGACACCCAACGCGCTGTCATCGTGCGCTCCCGCGTGCGCGTTGACGGGCCAAACCTTGCTCGGCCATCCCCACGCGGGCGCGTACCACTGGATCCTCCGGACGCTGGCGGAGGACCCAACGGAGACACGGAACGGCCCGCTCGTGGGCACCCTGGACGCTGTAGAGCCAGCACAGGTCGGCATACTGGCCGATATCGAGGCCGCCGAACCAGTTGGCCCGTTCGAGAGTCTGAATGGCCATCGCCTTTTTCTCCTGCCGTAGATAGATGAAACCGAGCGTCGCATAGGCGGTGCCTCGCCTCGGGTCCAGGACAATGGCCTTGTCGATCGTCTCCTTGGCCTCGTCCAGCTGCCCCATCTCGTAGAGTGCACGGGCGAGGCGTTCGAGCGTCTCGGGTTGGTCCGGCCGAAGCGCCAAGGCCCGCCGAAAGTACGCGATGGCTTGAGGCTGATCGCCGAGCAGGCTTGATATCTGCCCGAGCCGTCGCAGGTCACCTGCGCTGTTCGGATTTTTGGTGAGTCGTCGGAGGAAGTACTCGCGGGCCTGCTGATAGTCTCCCAGCTTCTCGACGAGGTAGTGCTGAAGGCCGCTCGTGTAGTAGGGATCGTCTCCTCCAAGCTCCGCGGCTTCCATCATCATGCGGCGTTCGGTAGCGGGATCCCCGGATTCTCCGTAGACCAGGGCAGCGCGAAGTAGGGCGTCCGGGTTCCGCGGGTTGACCGCAACCGCCTTGGCCAAGGCCTCCCGCGAATCCTCGGACCTTCCCAAGAACCCGTAGATGATCCCAATCGTGAGCCAGGCGTCGTCGGGCCGGTCGCCGGCCGCGATTGCCTGCCTGGCGTACTCGATCGCTACCGGACCCTGCGCATCGTCGTAGATCCTGAGGAAGCGGTGGTAGTGGGCCAAGAGGCAGAGCGGCTTCTGGCCCACCGGCAGCTGGCCGAGATCACCGCTGGTTTCGAGCACGGCAAGGAAAGTCGACGGGCGGGGCGGGCCACGCCAATCTCGCAGGGCGCGCTTAAGCGTGTCGATCGCGGAGTCGTTCTGGCCCGCTCGCGTATGAGCGACCGCAGACAGGAGCAGCGCGTCGAGCTGGTCCTCGAAACGATTCAGCACACGCGAGAAGTATGCGAGTGCCTCATCTCCCCTGCCCTCGTCGAGAGCGAGCCTGCCCAACGTCAAGAGCCCCTGCCTATTCTCCTTGTTCTTGGCAAGAGCCTCCTCGGCGAGACGCCGAGCGACCTGTGGCTGACCACGCATGAGGGCGGCCTCCATGGGGCCCCCCAAGGTGCCGAACTCTCCATACGTCTTGAAGTGTTCGCGGTAAGCGCGGGCCGCGGCCGCGTCGGCGCCCGCCAGGTAGAGCGTCAGTCCCTTGAGGGCCGGCCAGGAGAAACGGATAGCGGGCCAGGGTGGCCGCTCTGCGTCATCCCTGGCGCGCCGCTCGAAGCGAATGATGTCAACGAGCCAATCGTCCATCTGCGCCAGCCGGTAGCGGACTCCGGCGAATAGCAAGAGCGCCGCGGCGAAGAAGATGACCGCCCAGCTCCGACGACTCATGTCGAGGAGGACCTCTGGACCATGCCCGCTCCCCCCTACTCAAACCCGGGCGGTTCGTCTCCTCAGGCCGCGCATCAGATGTGAACGCCGTCATAGCACACGTCTACCGGCGAGGAAAGCTTGTACATCTTTATCCGTCGTAGTGGAGTCCAGCTGTCAAGGCGGCATTGCGAGACCTGACCCCCAGGGCCATCACAGCCCAGGCAATCATGACCACCTCGGAGTCGCCGAAGTTGTACTCGGAGTTCGGGGTCAGGTCTTACAATCCGACATTCCGTGCCCGGGACTTGGCGTCTCGCCTCCCGACGCCGTCGGATGGCTGCTGTGCGCGCCAGTTAGTGATCGGGCGGGTGAGGTAGAAATCAGGTAGCGCCCTGCGGGTGGTCTGCTCCCCAATTGACCTAGACACAGATGGGACTATCCTGCACGTGGAGCCGCCGTTTTCACCGGCGGTGGGGCGGCTCGTGCCTGGCGGGTCTCGTGCCGTCACCGCGAAGCTGGCGGATCGTATCCCGCATGGCTTCCGCCATGCGGACTTTTTCAGGCCACGAGAGGCGGCCACGAGCCTTTTGCCACTCGGCTTGCCGCTCAAGCAGTCGCCGCACGTCAGTCATCGAGAAACCTT
>JBOGJN010000201.1:0-3266 GCA_050745445.1 Thermoanaerobaculia bacterium | reverse complement strand
GCTGTAATCTCCGAGAGTGTGGATCGAGCCCCGGTCATCGAGTTCCACGGCGTCTACTTCCGCTAATGAAGGGGGCTGGCACCCGGGCTACTTCTGTTTCTCTTCTCTATCGGTTCCACCGCTGGCGCCTGGCCTACGGCCACGGCTGGGCCCCCGTCGCGATGAAACGGGCGGCCGTCACGCTGTTTGCCGGAGTGTTTCTCTTTGAAACCTCCGTCCCCGCGCAGGCGTCATGTTTCGTGCCCCTAGAAACCTACGAGATCCTCTTCTACGCGGCCGATCACCTGGGGAGCACGAACCTCGTCCTCAGCTCCTCGGGCACCGTCCTCGAGAAGTCGGACTATCTCCCCTTCGGACAGACGCTCTCTCGCACCGGCTCTCTGAACCAGCGCTACAAATTTAACGGCAAGGAGCGCGACGTCGAGACGGGCTTCTCTTACTACGGGGCCCGCTACTACGACTCGTCGATGGGGAGATTTCTATCGCCCGATCCCTTCGTGCAGGATCCATATGATGGGCAATCGTTCAATCGCTACAGCTACGTCCGGAACAACCCTCTCAACCGCATCGACCCCACGGGGAACATTGACTGGTGCTTTGGCCTTTGCGGTAGCGACGAGCCGGGCGATGACATTCCGGGAGGCCTGCCGGGTGACGGCGGCGGAGGGCCTCCCGACGACCCCGGCGGCGGGGATCCCGGTCGCACGATCTATTCGAGCGCAGGGGGGGAGCGGGAGAAGAAGCACGAGCCGCCACCCCCGGACCCGCCGGTGAGTGACACCGGTTGGCGGCGCGACGCGGCCTTGCTCGCCGGGAGCACGGCGGCGCAGTTGGTCATTCCGGGGGTCGGAGAAGCTTTCGACTTTAAGACCTTATTTGATTCCGGTGAAAAGTGGTATTGGCGGGTTGCGGCTGGTGGGAGTTTGGCGGTAAGCTTGGTGACACTTGGCGCCACGCCCAACGTCACGACCGGGCTACGGGCCTATCGCTCGGCCAACCGAATCGCGGACGGGGCCAAGGCCGCAAGGGGTGCACTACGAGGGGCTGCTAATCCACGCATCGGAACGTGTCAACGATTTTGAGACACTCCCCGTTGAAGATTACTGTAGCCCGCCCGCGACTTCGAGGAGCGGTTCGGGCTGGTTGATCCAGACCTCCGATGGTGCAGACTTCGGCTCGGGGACACCGCGCACGAAACGCTCGGGATGCGAGTCGTAGGCGGCCCGGAGCGCCGCGCGACGGGCCGCGAGAATCGGCTCCGTCCGGCCGTAGTGCACCGACTCCGGTGTCATCAGAGCGAGACCCGAGTGGCGATGCGTCGTGTTGTAGTAGCGGAAGAAGTCGTGGCAGAACGCCCGGGCGTGCTCCAACCCCCCGAAGCGGTCGGGAAACTGGGGGCAGTATTTCAGCGTCTTGAACTGGGCCTCCGAGTAGGGGTTGTCGTTCGAGACCCGCGGCCGCCCGTGGGTCTTCGTGATCCCGAGATCGGCCAGAAGCAGGGCGACGGGCTTGCTCGTCATCGACGAGCCCCGATCGGCGTGCACCGTAAGCCGCCCCGCAACAATCCCCTGCTTGCCGCAGGATTCCTCGATCAACCGGTGCGCGAGCGCGGCCGCCTCCCGCAAGGCCACCATCCAGCCCACCACGTAGCGGCTGAAGATGTCAAGCAGCACATAGAGGTAATACGACGTCCACTTCGCCGGCCCGAGCAGTTTCGTGATGTCCCACGACCAGACGCGGTTCGGGCCGGTGGCGAGAAGACGGGGCGTCGCGTGGCGGGGATGCCGGAGCTGATCGCGGCGCTCGCGGAGTTCGCCTTCCCGGGCGAGGATGCGATACATCGTGCGGATCGAGCAATGGTAGGTCCCCCGATCGAGCAGCTCCGCCCAGATCTGGGCCGGTGCTTTGTCCACGAAGCGCTCGGCGTGGAGGGAATCGAGAACCGCTTGGCGCTCGGCGGGGGCGAGGGCCCGAGGCGATCGGGGGCGCGGCGAGCTCTCGCGCCGCGGCTGACGTCGGCGGTAGAGCGTGGCCCGGCAAACCGAAAGCACCTCGCAGGCCGGCGCCACGCCCACTCGCCGCGCTACCTCCTCCGCCGCCGCCATCAGTCGCTCTCGTCGCCCTCGAACCGATTCAGGGGGATGCCCAGGAGCTCGGAGACTTTTTTTTGGATCTCGAGCAGGGCCTCCACCCGCTCGTTGCGCCGCCGCAGCCGGACGATCTCGCGCTCGAGCTCCTTGACGCGCGGATCCTCGACCCGCCGCTTGGGCCCGCGCTTCTGCGCCGCGAGACCGCTCCGGGCGATCCGATCGCGCTGCCGACGCCACTCGCGGACGTGCGAGGAGTACAACCCCTCGCGCCGGAGAATCGCCCCGACCGCGCCCGAGCTCTTGCAGCGCTCCACCTCGCGCAGAATCCGAAGCTTGTACTCGGCACTGAAGCGCCGCCGCCGGGCCTTCTCCGAGACCACGGGATCAGGAACCTCCAGGGGCACGCCCACGGCGGGAACGTCCGTCGCCCCCTGGGCTCCCTCCGTTCCCGCCCCACCAGCGATCGAATCAATCACGTTCATCTTATCCACCCTCCCCGCCCTCTACACTAAACTCAAGGGAGGTCCGTGTCTCACCCACGTTGGCACAGAGGGATACCCGCCGCCACGAGAGCTTCGAGCGGGACGCAGACATTCACGGAGCCTTCGAGCGTGGCAAAACCAATGGCCGACGACGACATTGACACGATGATTCGGCGATGGGCCGAGACGCAGGGGCTGCGGAGGTTCAACTATTACCAAGAGAACGGCTTCCGTTCCCTCGGCCTTGCCGATGAAGGAGGTCGGCCGTACCGGATCACGATCGCCTCAGCCAATCCATCGGGCAAGGTGAAGGTATACGCCTGGGATTACGGAAAGCGGATCGCAGAATACGTTTCCACCGCGTATGATCTCCCGCGTAGCTTGGACCGTGCCTACTTCGCCGTGACCGATTGGATGGAGCATAGCAATGCGTGATGGGGCCCTGGCACAGAAGGGATCGGCGAGCCGGGGCACGGGCGCTTCGCGTTTCAAGATGTGACCGTGATTGACCGATTGAAGCCGGTCGATCTCGCCGGTGCCGTTCGCGTCCCTCTCAGGCAAAAGTCCGTCCGCCTCCCCATCGACGAGACCGTCTCCGCCTTAGGAAAAGCGCGCGCCCTCTCGCGCCTCCGTAGCGCGCTGCGATTGCGGAACGTGTCAACGATTTTGAGACACTCCCCGTTGAAGATTACTG
>JBOGJN010000200.1:0-1475 GCA_050745445.1 Thermoanaerobaculia bacterium | reverse complement strand
CAAGACCTCCTCGACCTGTTCATTATCGATCGAGCGGATGCCGACCTCCTCCCGGCCATCGAGGCCTTGCCGGTCAAGGTGGCAATGGCTGATACGGTGATGCGGAACCTGGAGGCGAAGATCTCGCTGGCGAAAGAGACACTCTCGTGTCTCGCGTCCCTCCGACCGCAATGATCATTGCCCTGATCCCGGTGAAGGAGCTGACCCGAGGCAAACAGCGTCTCCAGCCGATCTTGTCCGCCCAGGAGCGACATCTCCGCTCCAAGGCGATGCTCGAGGATGTGCTCTCCGTCGTCGCCGCCTCCCCACTGTTTGACCGCGTGCTAATGATCACCTCAGACGGCGAGGCTGCCGCCCTGGCGCGACAGCACGGCGCCGGGGTCATCAAGGAGGCGCGGCAGATCCGGCAGAGCCAATCGGTCGATGCTGCCTCCACGATCTGCCGCCAGATGGGCGCCGAGGCGATGCTGACGCTCCCGCTTGACGTCCCGCTGGTCACGGCCGACGATCTCACCCGGATCGTGGACAAAGGGATCGCCTCCCCCGGGGTCGTGCTGGCGCCATCGCGCGACAGATTGGGAACCAACGCCCTGCTCGCGCGGCCGCCAGACACGATCCCCTTCCGGTTCGGGTTCGACAGCTTCCAGGCTCATCGGCGCGAGGCCGAGACAAGGGGCCTCCCCTGCGAAGTCTGCGAACTCCCCAACGTCGCCCTCGACATCGACGAGATCGAAGACCTCCGATGCTTCCTGGAGACACCCGGCCAGACCAGGACGCATGAACTGCTCCGCCGGCTCGAGATCGAAGGGAGACTTGGTGTCGGGAAGAGCGCCTGAGTTCTCTCTGATTGGGCTAACCGGCCTTCCGGAGATCCGCTGCGGAGACGACCTGGCCGCCATGCTCATCGAGGCTGTGCGGTCGCTTGGGCTGGAGTTCCGGCCAGGCGACGTCTTGGTCGTGACACAGAAGGTCGTCTCCAAGGCCGAAGGACGAGTGGTTTCCCTTTCCGATGCGGCGCCATCCCCCCTCGCCGGCTCCTGGGCAGCCTTCTTCGACAAGGATCCGCGCCTGATCGAGCTGATCCTTCGGGAGGCGAAACGGATCGTCCGGATGGACCGCGGGATCGTGCTCGCCGAGACGCGGCACGGCTTCATTTGCGCCAACGCCGGCGTTGATCGCTCCAATCTCCCGGACCGGGATGCTGCCGCGCTCCTTCCGCTCGACCCTGACGCGTCCGCCAAGGCGATCCGTGATCGGATCCTGGCGCTCTACCAGGTCGAAGTCGCCGTGCTGATCTCCGACACCTTCGGCCGTCCTTGGCGCGAGGGACTCACCAACGTCGCCGTCGGCGTGAGCGGCCTGCTCCCCCTCAAAGATTACAGCGAAGCCTCAGACGACTTCGGCCGCAGGCTGCAGGCGACGACCATTGCCGTCGCGGATGAGTTGGCGGCGGCGGCCGAGCTGGTGATGGGAAA
>JBOGJN010000199.1:0-1219 GCA_050745445.1 Thermoanaerobaculia bacterium | reverse complement strand
ACCGGGTGGAGGGATTTCGAACGGCCAAACGTTCACCATCGAGAATTACCCGGTTCCGGTCACGACGGGGATCAGCCCATCTTTCGCCATCGCGGGCGGACCCGACTTCACCCTGACGGTCAACGGGGTAAGCTTCTTCCCCACCTCGGTCGTCCGCTGGAACGACTCGGACCGCACGACGACGTACGTCTCCGAAAGCCAGTTGGCGGCGTCCATTCCGGCCTCCGACATCGCTGCGGTGGGCACGGCGACGATCAGAGTCTTCAATCCCGCTCCGGGGGGAGGTCTCTCCAATGGCCAGACCTTCGATATCAACCAGACCTTCCTGGACGTTCCGCCGAGCTACTGGGCCTACGCGTATATCGAGGCCATCGTCAGTGCGGGGATCACGAGCGGCTGCGGGGGAGGCAACTACTGTCCGGAGAGCTTTGTCAGCCGGGCGCAAATGGCGGTTTTCCTGCTCCGGGCCGAGCACGGCGGAAGCTACCTGCCACCGGCCTGCACCGGCATCTTCCAGGACGTCGCGTGCATGCCGGCCCCGGCCTTCGCCGTGGATTGGATCGAGCAGCTCTCGATCGAGGGAATCACCGCTGGCTGCGGCGGCGGGAACTACTGCCCCGGCGAGCCCGTGACGCGGGCGCAGATGGCGGTTTTCCTGCTGAGGGCCGAGCACGGCTCGAGCTATATGCCCCCGGCCTGCAGCGGCATCTTCCAGGATGTCGCGTGCATGCCGACCCCGGCTTTCGCCGTGGACTGGATCGAGGGGCTCTCCGCGGAGGGTGTCACAGGGGGCTGCAGCGCAAGCCCGCCGCTCTATTGCCCCGACGACCCCAGCACCCGCGCCCAGATGGCCGTCTTCCTCGTCACGGCCTTCAACCTGCCCTTGCCCTAGTCGCTCAACGCCGAGGCGACCTCCGCAGACGGCGCCGCGCCACCGCGCGAAAGCTTTCGCACGACGCTTGAGGGCTCCTAAGGAGACTCGCGTAAGTTGGTAACAGTGGCAGCGGAGCCGCCCCGGCGCCGGGCCGCCTCCCTCGTCGGCTCGTTCGGGCCCGGCCGCGAAAGAGAAAACCGGGCCCTCGCTGTGTCGCTCGTCGCAGTCCTATCTGGGCAAGAGCGTCTCTCTGTCTTGCTTCTCGCTCATCGCCGCCAGCGGGAGGCCGTCCCGTCGCCGGGGCTCACAGCCTGGCGATAGAGCCCAACCGGTAGCCCTGGCGCG
>JBOGJN010000198.1:0-2841 GCA_050745445.1 Thermoanaerobaculia bacterium | reverse complement strand
GGGTCATCGCCAGGCGGCGCCGGGAGGCCGCCGTCGTCGCCGCCTCCAACGACCCGAGGGACTTCGCCGCGCCTGATCGGGTGATCGAACTAGGACGAAGTCGGTAAACGGGAAACGAGAAACGGGAAACGAAATGGAAAACGGCGACCAGCGTGGGCGGGCGAACACCACCACCTCCTCGTTTTCCGGTTCCCGATTCCCGATTCCCGGCGCGCGCGGCCTCGCCGCGCGCGCGTGGGCCATCTGCGCCAAGGATGCGCGGCAGGAGCTGCGGCAACGGATCGCCCTGGCGGCCGTCTTCTTCTTCGCCGCCACGGCGCTCGCTCTGGTCTCCTTCGCCATCGGCCCCTTCGGCTTGCGCGCCGAGGACCGCGTCTCGGTCAACGCCGCCCTCTTCTGGATCATCCTCTTCTTCTCGGCGGCGACGGGGCTGCCCCGCGCCTTCGTGCGGGAGGAGGAGACGGGTACGGCACTGGCGCTCCGGAAGGTGACGAGTGGCGTGCTGGTGCTCGCGGGTAAGACGCTGTTCAACTACGCCCTCTTTCTCGCGATCGCCGCCGTCGCCATCCCGGGCTTCGCAATCCTGCTCGAGTGGAGCGTGGCGGCGCCCGTCCTGCTCGCCGCCGTCGTCGTGCTGGCCGGCTGGGGCCTCGCCGTCGTGTCGACGTTTCTCTCGGCGCTGGTGGCGCAGGCCGGGCAGAAGAATGTCCTCTTCGTCGTCATCTCCTTCCCGATGCTCTTGCCTCTCCTGCTGTTTGCCATCTCGGGCACCGTCGCTGCGACGCGCGGAGAAGGCGTGACAACGGCTCTTCAAGTCATCGTCGCGTACGATGGTGCCGCTTCCTGCGCGGTCTACCTGCTGGCCAACGCCGTGTGGGAGAACTGAGCAAAGCTGTCAGCTGTTAGCTTTCAGCTGTCAGCCAGACGGGGGACGTACCGAGCTGAGAGCTGAGAGCTGAGAGCTGAGAGCAAACAGATAATCGAAGTGATGAAACTGCTCAAGCTCCTGCTGCTTCCTTACATGAGCGCCATGGTCGGCGCGGCGTTCCTTTGGCCCGAGCCGGCACAGGGTTTCATTGGAGAGTCCTCGCGCATCGTCTTCTTCCACGTGCCGTGCGCCATGGTCGGCGCCCTGGCATTCGTTGTCGCCGCCTTCTACTCGCTGGCCTATCTCCGCGAGCGCAACCCGGAGCGGGACGACGTGGCGCTGGCCTCCGTGCGGCTCGGTCTGCTCTTCGCCGTCCTGACCATCGTCACCGGATCGATCTTTTCGCGCATCATGTGGGGGGCCTACTGGAACTGGGACCCGCGGCAGTCCTCGTACCTGCTGCTGATCTTCCTCTATGCCGCCTACCTCTTCCTTCGCGCGGCCATCGACGACCCGGAGAGAAAAGCGAGGCTCGCCGCCTCCTACGCTCTCTTCGCGGTGATCCCGATGTTCTTCCTGGTCTTCGTGGCGCCGCGTATCACCACGTCGCTCCACCCCCAGACTGTCATCAACCCGGAGGGGAAGATCCTGATGGACACTCCGACCCGGGTCGTTTTTTTTGGCAGTCTCGCCGGCTTCACCGGCCTCTTTCTCTGGATGCTGAGGCTGGAGGCGCGGGCCGCCCGCCTCGCGCGCGCCATCGCCCCGCCCCGGTAGCCGTCGGCGTCGGATCGCCCTCGCGCGACCTCAGAAGCGGTAGGTTAGCCGAGCAGGCCCCGCTCCTGGTTCGACGTGTCGTCGCGCAGCTCCTCGAGCGTCAGGAGCAGCGAAATCGGCCGGGAGACGTGCATGACACCGGACAGGGCGTACCGTCGCGTCTTCGGCTGACTCTCAACGACCAGTCCCCCGGTGCTCGTAAAGCGAACAACCGAGACGGACGTCGCGTATTCGGCCGACAAGTACACGCTGCGGCCGATCGAATGTCCCAGAGAGCCGAACCAGGAGTCGTAGTCGCCGGTCGGTCGGCACCTGGTTGCCGTCGGAGAAGGCAACAACCAGGACCAGACGGCGAACCGGGTCACGCTCGGGCTTTACGCCTCCAACCTGTTGCAGTCCAGCTTCGATCTGACGGTCGCCGAAGGCCGACTCGTAATCTGAGCCAATTGCCGAGCCCGCTGCCGGGGGATGCAACCTTTTTTTGAACCGGACGACCCTCCCCTGAAGTTGTACAATTCGTGTCTCTTCTCTTGACCCAGAGGGACTTATTCGTAGAGGGGGGAGGCTCACGTTCGAGGGGGGGTGGATGGTGACAAAAAGGGCTCGACAGCGACGGCCGACGCCCGGCCTGCCAATTCTGGTTCTCCTTGCCGCCGGGCCGCTCGTCTGGGGTTGCCGGGAAAAAGGCCGGCCCGACCCGACTGTTCAGATGGCCATTTCGCACGAAAGGGAGGAGGTGCCGGCGACGGCGGCCGAGCAGAACGCCCCCCCCGGCCCGGCCCGGGATCAGAACGCGACCCTGGCGCAACCCGTCCCGACCCTACTCGAGGTCCCTCCGGAGGTGGCCCGGGCGTTTTCGGGTGTTCAGCTGGCCTGGCGGGACAAGTCGAACGGACAGGATGGCGTCCTCGACGTTCCTCTGGGAGAGGCCGTGAAACTGCCGGGCTCGGATATCGAGGTGCGCGCCGACGTCTATTTACCGGCATTTACGATGACGGCCCAGGCGATCACTTCGACCGGGATCCAAGAAGAGAACCCGGCGGCCCGCGTCACCGTCGCGGAGAATGGCTCGCAGCTTTTCGGAGGTTGGCTGTTCCTGCGCTTTCCCGACGTCCACCCATTCCAGCATTCCCGCTACGCTCTGCGCCTCGTCGGAGGAATCCGCAAGGCTTCAAAGCGATGAAGAGGCAATGTTC
>JBOGJN010000197.1:0-1269 GCA_050745445.1 Thermoanaerobaculia bacterium | reverse complement strand
CTCGTGTTTCCCACCGGCAAGCGCTACGCCTCGCAGAGCACGCCCCACAAGGCTCTGGTCGCTCTGGTCGAGGAGATCGTGCCGCCCGATATCACATTGAACCGAAACGGCGGGACCACGTTTCTTTACAACCACGGCGCGACTCCCATCACTGTGCGCGTGGACGCGGCGCCGACGGGCTGGAAGGTTTCGATCGAGCTCAAGGCGGCCGCAGCCGAGCCGACACCCGCGCCCCCGGCCGCCCCGCCACCTAGGCCTCCGGCGCCTGCCCCGGCGGCTAAGCCCCGCGCCACCACCGCTTCCAGCGGCCGCTACTCGGGCAAGTCCGCGATCGACAAGCTGCTTCTGGAGATGCTCGAGGCCGGGGCCTCGGATCTCCATCTCTCGAGCGGGGCTCCGCCCAACATCCGTCTCCATGGCGTCATGCAGGTGCTCCCGGGCCACGCGCCGCTTGCCGCAGAAGAGCTTCTGGCTCGCCTTCAGGAGATCATACCCGCCCGGAACCGGGAGGAGTTCGAGCGCCGCAACGACACCGACTTCGCCCACAACATCCCCGGCGTTTCGCGCTTTCGCGTCAACTACTTCCGGGACCGCAAGGGGGCCGGCGCCGTCTTCCGCGCGATCCCGTTCCAAATCCTCACGCCGGAAGAGCTGGGGCTGCCTAAAAGCGTGCTCGAACTGTGTTATTTGAGCAAGGGTCTCGTCGTCGTGACCGGCCCGACGGGATGTGGCAAGTCCACGACGCTCGCGACCCTCATCAACCACGTCAACGAGAACCGGACCGACCACATCATAACGGTCGAAGACCCGATCGAGTTCGTCCACGAGAACAAGAAATGCCTGGTCAACCAGCGCGAGGTCCACGCCCACACCGACTCCTTCAAGGACGCCTTGCGCGCCGCCCTGCGCGAGGACCCGGACATCGTGCTCGTAGGTGAAATGCGGGACTTGGAGACGATAGCGATCGCCGTGGAGACGGCGGAAACAGGCCACCTGGTCTTCGGCACCCTCCATACGAGCAGCGCCCCCTCGACAATCGACCGGATCATCGACCAGTTCCCACCGGATCGGCAGGAGCAGATCCGAACGATGCTCGCGGGCTCTCTGCGCGCTGTGATCGCGCAGACCCTCTGCAAGAAGATCAGCGGGGGACGTGTCGCCGCCTACGAGATCCTGATCTGCAACAGCGCGGTCTCCAACGTGATCCGAGAGAAAAAGATCTTCCAGATCTACTCGATCATGCAGACGAGCAGGGCACAGGGAATGACC
>JBOGJN010000196.1:0-1036 GCA_050745445.1 Thermoanaerobaculia bacterium | reverse complement strand
CGCATGGTGCCGTTCGTCGAGCGCAACTACAACGCCGTGGAGATCGGGCCTCGCGGCACGGGCAAGAGCCACCTCTTCCAGCAAGTCTCCCCGTACGCGCATCTGATCTCGGGCGGCAAGGCCACCGTGGCGAAGATGTTCGTCAACAACGCAACCGGGCAGCGAGGCCTCGTATGCCAGTACGACGTCGTCTGCTTCGATGAGGTCTCCGGCGTCTCCTTCGATCAGAAGGATGGCGTCAACATCATGAAGGGCTACATGGCCTCTGGGCAATTCAGCCGCGGCAAAGAGAACATCCGCGCTGACGGCTGCATCGTCATGGTCGGGAACTTCGACGTGGACGTCGAGCAGCAGCAGAAGATCGGCCACCTCTTGAGCCCCCTGCCCCAGGAGATGCGGAACGACACGGCCTTCATGGACCGCCTGCACGCCTTCGTGCCGGGCTGGGAGTTCCCGAAGCTCAATCCGACCGACCACTTCAGCGACCACTTCGGACTCGTCAGCGATTTCCTGAGCGAGTGCTGGAGCCGGCTGCGTTCGAGTAACCGTGTCGGCGCAATGCAAGCGCGCGTACATCTCGGCGGCGCCCTCTCGGGCCGCGACATCGAGGCCGTGAACAAAACGGTCAGCGGCTTGACCAAGCTCCTCTTCCCCGACTCTGAGATGCCGATCTCCGATGCCGACCTGGAGTGGATCGTCCGATTGGCGCTGGAGTCGCGGCGGCGCGTGAAGGAGCAGCAGAAGCGCTGCTTCAAGAGCGAGTTCCGCAACACCCACTTCAGCTACATCTTGGGCCCGGACGGTATCGAGCAGTTCGTCTCGACTCCCGAGCTGCACAGCGACGAGGCGATCGAGGGCGATCCCCTTCCGCCAGGACAAGTCTGGGCCGTCAGCCCCGGCAGCGCCGAAGCCGGCCCCGGCCTGTACCGGATCGAGGTCACGAGTGGGCCCGGAGGCGGCGTGAAGATCCTCAACCAACCGACACCCCCAGCCTTCCGGGAGAGCGTCAGGGTCGGCGAGCAGAATCTCTATACGC
>JBOGJN010000195.1:0-1451 GCA_050745445.1 Thermoanaerobaculia bacterium | reverse complement strand
GGGGTCGGGTCTCTTTGGCCGTCATCGTCCTCGAGAAGCGCTCGATCGGGCGGAAGGTGCTTTAGCCCGGATTACTCGCGAGCACCCGCCCACCCTCACCCCGGCCCTCTCCCTCTCCGAGGGAGAGGGAGACATTTCGATCCCCTCGCACCAGGAGCGGGAGAGGGCCGCGGTTCGAGCCGAGACGCTCGCCTCGAGCGGGGAGGCGAGGGCTGAGACGGTGAGGGGGAGCGCAGGAGGCGTGCGGGCGTTCATGAATCTCCGCCGCTAGGAGGTCGTCTCCAGGGGCATTACTCTTCCTCCACGTGGGCGAGGTCGAGGGCGTCCGTCAGAGTCTTGAGCAGGCAGAAGAGGCTCGCGCGCACAGTGTCGTCGTAGTCGGCGGCCGCCGCTCCCCCTTGGTAGAAGACGGACAGGATGTAGGCCGGCAGGCTCGGATGCTCCCCCTGCTCGAGGGCCTCGAGGAGCTGCGCCGGCGCCGTCCCGTCGTGCTCGGCGAGCCACGCCTGCGTCAGCGCGTAGGCCGCCAGGATGCGATCTTCCGCGAGCTGCGGGAAGGGGTGGCCCAGGCTCCGCTCGAGGATCTTGAAGAGGAGAAAGCCCAGGCCGAGCGCCGCCTTCTGGACGGCGGGATCGAAGCCTCTCGTGACGGACTGCGAGAAGGCCGCGGCGTGGGGCTGTAGATCGAGGAAGGCCTGCGCCTCGCTCGCGACGCGCGCGGGCGCGTACGTGGTCACGTCGTGCCAGACCTCGTCGACGAGCGTTCGATCGATGGCTCGCACCAGAGGAATCCCCTTGCGACTCCGTACGGTCTCCGGTAAGGTGAACAGCCGGGATTCTAGCACGCGCGGGCGCGCCGTCCGCGCGCTCTAATGGAGCACCGCCAATGACCACAGAGCACTTCTGGCTTTCCGTTGGCTTTCTCGGTCAGGCCTTCTTCTCGAGCCGCTTCCTGGTCCAGTGGATCGCCTCCGAGCGCAAGAAGGAGAGCGTGGTCCCGGTCTCCTTCTGGTTCTTCTCGATCGGCGGTGGGACCACTCTCTTGATTTACGCGATCTACCGCCAGGATCCGGTGTTCATCCTGGGACAGGGCGCGGGCCTCTTCGTCTACCTGCGCAACCTCTACCTCATCCGGCGCAAGCGGCGCCAGCTCGCTCAGGCCGGCGTCTGACGGCGCCCGGCGGGAGGACACTCTCGATGGACTCGATCAAGTGGGCGGCGCCCCAGGCGCGGGAAATCCTGATGATCCCGGGCCCGACGGAGATTCCCTTCCCCGTCCTCCAGGCCATGAACCAGCCGCCCGTGATCCAGTACGACGCGTCCTTCGACGTGAACGTGCTGGAGCCCATCAACCTCGCGCTCAAGCAGGTGTTCCAGACCGAGCGGGGCGAAGTCAACACCATGCCGGGCTCAGCCAAAACCGCGCTCGAGTCGAGCGCGCTGTCCATGGT
>JBOGJN010000194.1:0-16036 GCA_050745445.1 Thermoanaerobaculia bacterium | reverse complement strand
ATGGTCGATCAGATGCTCGGCCAGTGGATGCGAAGGGCAGAGGAAGATCGCGCCACGCTGATCGTCCAGTCGGATCATGGCTTCAAGTGGGGCGAGGACCGCCCCTGCCAGCGCTCCTCGGTCAACTGGAGCACAGCGGCCTACTGGCACCGTCTGGATGGGGTCTTCGTTGCCTGGGGAGAGCGCGTCGCTCCGGGTAAGGGCGTCGGCAAACCGAGCATGTTCGATCCCGCGGTCACGGTTCTCGCGCTTCTGGGCATCCCGGCGGACCGGAGCATGCCGGGGCATCCGATTGACGCGGCCTTCCGAGACCTTGCGGCTCCGCCTCGCAAGGACCTCTTTGCGGGGGTTTCGGTGCGCCGGGTGCAGGCCGAAGAGATGTCGCCAGCCGCCGCGAGCGAATACGGAAAGAAGCTTCTCGCGCTCGGCTATCTCTCCGGAAAGGAGACGGCGCCGCTCTCCCCCTCCGGTGGCGAGCGTCCCGGGATGACCGAGGGCGCCTGGAACAACCTGGGGCTCTACGAGCGCGAGACGGTCAAGGATCTCCCGGCCGCGCGGAAGGCCTTCGAAAAGGCGCTGTCGCTTCGCCCCGGCTATCATTCGCCGATGTTCAACCTCGCGGTGCTCTACCGGACAGAGGGGCAGGACCGCAGGGCGCGGGACTGGCTCTTCCGTTCTCTAGCGGCCGGACACGCGGACCCCGAGGGGACCGTGCTGCAGTGGGTGGCGCAGTACCGGCGAGACGGGAAGCCCGCCGCCCTGCTTTCGCTCTTGAAGCGCGCCGTGCGAGAGTACCCGGACAACGAGGTCTGCGCCCGGGAGTACGGTTTTGCACTCGTTCATCGCGGAGAAGATCCCGAGGACTGCCGGGAGGCCTATCGGGTCGTCGCGCGGTTCGAAGCCGCAACTTCCGATCCCGAAACCCTGAACGCGCTCGGCCTCATTGAGACCTGTCTCGGTGAGCGCGAGAACGCCCTGCGCCTGCTCGAGCGGTCGCTGGCCCTCAAACCCGACCAGCCGGGGGTCGTTGCGTCCTTGGACCTCATCAAGCGCGGCGGCTCCCCCAGGCAATAGGAGAAGAAGAGAACGGAATGAAAAACAGAGTCTTTTTGGTCTTTCTCTGGACTTGGGCCGGCGCAGGCGGGACGGCTCGGGCCGCCTCCCCCGTTTCCTTGTCGATCCAGAACCAGCTGGAGGCGTACGCCGCGCGTTATCTGCCGTTTGACCCGGAGACGAAGGTCACGGTCACGAAGGCAACCGACACGCTTCCCGGCTTCCAGGGCTACCACGTCAAGCGCACCGGCCGCTTCGAGAAATTGAACCTGGACCAGGTGAAATATGTCTCGGAGGACGGCAAGTGGTTCTTCTCGGGAGACGTGCTCAAGAACACCGCGCCGCGACCGATCCGGACCGAGTCGGATCTGGCCTGGGTGAGCAGCAAGTACACCGCGCTCTTCCGCACGAGGGCGCGGGTGTTTCTCGTTCCCGAACGCGACCTCACGGGTTGGAAGGGGGCGGCGGTCTCTCTCGAGACGGGCTACGGGGCGGTCCGGATGTCGGGGTATGCATCTTCCGATGGGAGCGCCTTTCTCCAGGGCATGCTCTGGGACTTCCGGATGGACCCGCGCGAGGAGCGGCGCCGCAGGATCGACCTTTCCGCAGGACGCGCGCAGGGCCCCGCCGATGCCCCGGTGACCGTCGTGGAGTACGCCGACATGGAGTGCGGATACTGCAAGATGCGCGGTCTTCAGATGGACCGGCTCCTCCAGACAAACGCCGGAGTCGTGAACGTCCGCCGTTACTACAAGTCCTTTCCTCTCTGGTTTCACCACGCCTGGGCCATGAAGGCCGCCTCCGCCGGCGACTGCCTGTTCCGGTTCGCGGGTCCCGCCTTCTTCCGGTTCAAGGAGCTGGTGTACAGCCGCCAGGAGACGCTCTCCGTATCCGGCATCGACGAGCTCGCGCTCACCTCGGCCGAGGCGGAGGGGATCGGCTCCGCGGACTTCCTCTCCTGCTACCTTCGGGACGAGAGCTTCGCCCGCGTGCGGCGCGACATCGAGGAAGGCTACCGGCTCAGCGTCAACTCGACGCCCACATACTTCGTGGACGGCACCGAGATCACGTGGATCGAGGACAAGGTCATGGAGGAGTTCCTGCGCACGCTCTTTCCGAACACGAAGTCGATTGAGTACGAGCCGCCGAAGAAGTGAGGGTCGGGAAACGGGAAACGGTAAACGGTAAACGGTAGACGAGTCGAGCAGGTCTCGAAGAGGCTCCCGGTTCGTTTCTCGTTTTCCGTTTACCGTTTTCCGTCTAGGGTTGAAAGGGGATCGGGATCGTCGTCCAGGCCTGGACGGCGACGCCGTTGCGGCGCGCGGGCTCAAACGTCCACTTGCGCATGGCTGCCACGGCTGCCTCGGTCAGCCCTCCGCCCGCCGCCTTGGCCACCTCGACATCGATGGGGGTCCCCGTCTCGGACACGAGAACTCGTAGAACCACGATTCCCCCGATGCGGGCCTGCAGAGCAATCGGCGGGTATGCAGGCTTGACGATCCTGAGGATCCGAGGAGGCGTTTCGATCGTACCTGCGGAAGACTCCGCGGGAGCCGCCGCGGATGGAGTCGGCTGCGCAATCTCCGGTGTCGAGCCGCGGGCCGCAACGGCCACGGAGGGCGTGGGCTCGGTCTCGCGCGCAGCCGCCACGGCTGTCACCTCGACCTCCTTTGGTCCAGGCGGCGACTCGGCCGGCTCGACGGGGGCGCGAGACTCCTCCGGACCGGCGGCGGGCGTCTGGTTCATTTCTCGCTCGAACGTGTTCAGTTCTTCCGCCACGCGCTGCGAGACTTCCTGCTGGAACTCGGCCTCGGACATGCGCGTGGTGGACGCGGAAGTCGGGACGGGTCGAGGCGCGGGCGGCAGAGGCGCGATCGCGGGGGAACGCGCTCGCGCGGGCAGGGTCTGTTGCCGGGGCGAGGAAGGCCCTCGCACGATGAGCCAGAGCGCTCCGATGATGGCCAGCGTCAGCAGAAGCCCTCCGCCGACGGGCAACGGAGACCGCCGCCCCCTCTTCTTCGAGACCGCAGAGGCTGCCGGAGGCAGCGGCATCGGGGAGGGCCGGGCGGCGGCAGGCGGCGGCGGACCGATGGTCGGCAGCGGCATCTGACGAGCCGAGGCAGGGTCGAGCGACCATTCTCGGGCGCGGGCTTTCTTCTCCGCCTCGATCTCGGAGGCAAAGAGTTTGCCCAGGAAAAAGGCCAGGTTGAAGGTGGAAGGCGAGGAGGACCCGGAGAAGAGGAGTTTGCCCAGCTCCCGTCGCAGTTCCCCGCTCGACTGGTACCGGGATTCTGCGGGCACAAGACACATCGCGAGCACCGCGGCCGCTTCCGGCGGAATCGGGTGAGACGCGCGGGCGCCGTGCAGCTCGGCGACGGGATCGGGGGAGGGGATGCGGCCTGTCAGCAGCTCCAAGAGGAGCACGCCCACCGAGTAGACATCCGAGTTTCTGGCCACGCGCCGCTCGTTTCTTTCTTCCGGGGCGAGATAGGGCGCGATTTCGCGGGCAAAGCGCGGCTTCGGAAGCGAGGAAAAGAGCCCGGAGGCCAGGCCGAAACCCACCAGACGCGTTTCCCCCTCGTCGGAGATCGAGACGAAGCCGGGCCAGGTCAACCCATGAAGGGTGCGCTCTTCGTCCACGGTCGTGTTGTAGGCGTGGTCAAGCGCCGTCGCGACTTTTTCGGCGATGAGGAGAGCGTGCTCGAAGGGGATGCGCTGGCCGAGTTTCCGGGATTTGGTCAGGAGAGAGTCCAGGGTCCGCCCATCCGGTTCGTCCCAGGCGATATACGGCGTTCCTTCGACGGAATCCATCTGGACACCCCGCGCGATCGTGGGGTTCTTCAAGAAGCTGTGGATCTCGCCATTTTCCTCGATGGCGTCCAGGACCGCGTCCTCCGAGATTTCGGGGGACTCGAGGATACGCAGGCGCACGAAGCCGCGTTCCCCGGAGAGACGCAGCGCCCGGTAGACCCGGCCCAGGGCATCCCTCCCGAGCTCGGCGGTCAGAAGGTACTCGCCAAACCGCAGGGGGGCAGACGGGTCCAACGTCATGCCCGGGACCCCTCCGCCAACCGATCCGGCCCGTTCACGGGGGCCCCGGAAGCTTCATGACAGAGCACACGAGATTCTGGGCTGGCCGGACCCGGCGGTCAAGAAAACCGGGGGGGCCGAGCGTCTGGTCTCAATTCTGGGAGGAGCCGCCGTCTGTCTGGGCCAGGGCCTGAGACCGCTTCTCGAGCCGGCGCGCGGCTGAGATGGCGTGGAGATGCTCCTCGAAGGTGCGGGAGAAGGCGTGCCCTCCCGTTGCGTCGGCGACAAAGTAGAGGTAGTCGGACCTGGCCGGAGAAAGAGCGGCCTTGAGGGCCCTGAGGCTCGGATTGCAGATGGGACCGGGCGGGAAGCCGTCCACCAGGTACGTGTTGTACGGCGAGGGATAGTTGTAATCGGACCGGTAGAGGGTCCCCGTCCATCTGCCGTCGCGCTTGAGCGCGTAAATCACGGTGGGGTCCGCCTGCAGCCGCATTCCACGCCGCAGCCGGTTCCAGTAGACGGACGCGATGAGCGGCCCTTCCTGCGGCAGGTCGCTCTCCTTTTCGACGATCGAAGCGAGAGTGACGGCCTGGACCGGAGTCAGACCAAGCGCGTGCGCCCTCTCGCGAAGCTCCGGCGTGAAGTTCTTGCGGAACTCCGCGAGCATCTGAGCGACGATACGGCGGGCGAATGTGGAGCGCGTCACCACGTACGTCTCGGGGAAGAGGAAGCCTTCCAGGTCGGGCGCGCCGCGGGCGAGACCCGGGAGGAGCTCGGTGTCCTTGAGAGCCCGGCGAAAGGCCTGCGGGTTGCCAATGCCACGGCTCCAGAAGAGCTCGAATGTCTCGTTGGCTACCAGCCCTTCGGGCACGACGATCGTGTGCCGCACGACGTCTCCGCGTCCCATCCGATCGACGATTTCGTCAATCGGCGTCGGCCGGTCGAAGCGATACTCTCCGGCCTCGAGCGGCGTGGCGCTTCGGAAGATGCGGTAGTAGGCCTCCGCCTGGAACCCGCTGCGGACGACGCCCTCCTCGGCCAGCCGGCGAAAAATCCGCGCGGTCGGGGTCCCTGGCGAAAAGAAAACGGTGACCGTCTGCGCCGATCCCGCTGGCCGCGCCGGGTGCTCGATGCGGCGGAACAGGAAGACCGTAAGCGAGATCGCGAGCAGACCGAGCAGAAGAACGAGCCGGGCGAGCCTTCGGGCCGCGCTCAAGGGGGGCTCCCGCTCTTGTGGCTCAGGTAGTCGCTCAGCAGGATTGCGGCGGCCTCCGGGTCGATCTCCCGCTTGTTCCGAAAGGGCATCGCGCGTTGCGCCTGCCAGGATGTCAGGGTCTCCTCGTGGAACCGGATCGGAACCGCAAGCTCCCGCGACAGCCTGGCGCCAAAGGACCGAACCCGGTCGGCGAAGGAGCTCTCGACGCCTTCGGGGGAGCGCGGAATGCCGAGGACGACCGCTTCGACCTCCTCGTCGGCGCAAAAGCGGGCGATCTTGCGGGCTGCGTCGGCGTCGCTTCGGCGTGCGAGGGTCTGGCGCGGGGTGACGACCTGTCCCGTCTGGTCGCAGGTCGCGAGGCCGATCCGCCTTTCGCCAAAGTCGACGGCCAGGATCCGGGGCACGTCAAAAGAGTAGCGCGGACTGACCGGGAAGAGCACACCGAACGCCGGGGTTAGAATCGAAGCCTATGAAAGAGATCGTGATCCTGAGCGCGGCCAGGACGCCCGTCGGCTCCTTCCTGGGCAGGCTCTCGCCGCTTTCGGCTCCGGCCCTGGGCTCGCTGGCGATCCGCGGCGCCCTCGCCCGCGCGGGCGTCCCCCCCGAGGAGGTGGAGCAGGTCATCATGGGAAACGTTCTCCAGGCCGGGCAAGGGCAGGCTCCTGCCCGGCAGGCTTCGCTCGGCGCCGGGATCCCGAACAGTGTGCCCTGTGTCACGGTCCACAAGGTCTGCGGCTCGGGGATGCGCGCCGTCATGGACGCCACAAACGCCATCCTGGCCGGCGAGTACGAGCTTGCGGTCGCGGGAGGGATGGAGTCCATGTCGAACGCGCCGTACCTGCTGGAGCGAGCCCGCAGCGGCTACCGGATGGGCAACGCGGCACTCGTGGATTCGATGATCAAGGACGGCCTCTGGGACCCCTACAAGGACATCCACATGGGCAGCTGCGCCGAGATGTGCGCGGCCAAGTACAAGTTCACCCGTGAGGAGCAGGACGCGTTCGCGAGGGAGTCCTATCGCCGGGCGCAGAGCGCCTCGGAGACGTGTCTCTTTGCCGAAGAGATCGTCGCCGTGGACGTCCCGCGCAAGAAAGGGGACGCGGAGCGCGTCGAAACCGATGAGGAACCCTTCGCCGCTCCCCTCGACAAGATGGCCGGCTTGAAGCCGGCCTTTCAGAAGGACGGCACGGTCACCGCGGCCAACGCCTCCAAGATCAACGACGGCGCGGCCGCGCTGGTGGTCGCCTCGGCGGATCGCGCGCAGGCGCGCCGCTCCAGGCCCATCGCCCGGATCATTGCGTCGGCCGGCGTGGCGCAGGCGCCCGAGTGGTTCACCACGGCTCCGGTCGGCGCGATCCGCAAGCTCTTCGAGAAGACGGGTCTCTCGGTTTCGGACATCGACCTCTTCGAGATCAACGAGGCTTTCGCCGTGGTGGCCCTCGCGGCCATCCGGGAGCTGGGCCTGGATCCGGGGCGCGTCAACGTGCGGGGAGGCGCGGTGGCGCTTGGGCACCCGATCGGGGCCTCGGGCGCCCGGATCCTGACGACGCTCATCCACGCCCTGCGCAAAGAAGGGAAGAAACGGGGCGTGGCTGCGATCTGCATCGGCGGGGGAGAAGCCACCGCGATGCTTGTCGAAGCCGCGTAACGTCACGTCCGCGGCGTCTCCGGAAGACCGCCGCGTCGAAGGTCATCCCGGACACAGCCAAGCGGTTCCTCCGTGGCCGATCCCATCCTTGTCGTCAGATCGGCTGAGAGCTGAGAGCTGACAGCTGGGGGCTGACAGCCGAGAGCTTCTCTCTCCTCGGTTATCATCGAACCGGTGATCAACAAGGTGGTCTCCTCGGCCGAGCAAGCCGTGCGGGATGTCTTCGACGGCGCCACGCTCGTGGTCGGAGGATTCGGTCTGTGTGGCATTCCCGAGAACCTGATCGCCGCGCTGGTGCGGCGCGGGGTCAAGGGGTTGACCGTCGTCTCCAACAACTGCGGCGTGGACGACTGGGGGCTGGGGCTGTTGCTGGCGACGCGTCAGATCCGCAAGATGGTCTCCTCCTACGTCGGTGAGAACGCCGAGTTCGAACGGCAGTTCTTGAGCGCGGAGCTCGAGGTGGAGCTTGCGCCTCAGGGCACGCTGGCCGAGCGGATGCGGGCCGGGGGCGCGGGCATTCCGGCCTTCTACACCCCCACGGGCGTGGGCACGCTCGTGGCCAAAGGCAAGGAGGCCCGGACGATCGATGGGCGGGAGTACGTCCTGGAGCGCGGGATCGTGGGGGATTTTTCGCTGGTCGCGGCATGGAAAGGTGACCGGCTGGGGAACCTCGTTTACCGCAAGGCCGCCCGCAACTTCAACCCGATGGCCGCGACTGCCGGGAGGATCTCGATCGCGGAGGTGGAGCAACTGGTCGAAGTGGGCGAGCTCGATCCGGAATCTGTCCACACGCCGGGGATCTTCGTCCAGCGCCTCGTCGTGGCGCCGCGCCAGAAGCGGATCGAGCGGCGGACGGTCCGGAAGGGCCCCGCGTAAGATGCTGGATCGCGAAGGCATCATCCGCCGGGCGGTCAAGGAGCTGCGCGACGGTTACACGGTCAACCTCGGAATCGGGATGCCGACGCTGGTCGCCAACTATATCTCTCCGGATATAGAGGTCATCCTCCAGTCCGAGAACGGGATTCTGGGGCTCGGCCCCTATCCGACGGAGGCCGAGGTGGACGCCGACCTGATCAACGCGGGCAAGGAGACCGTGACGGTTGTGCCCGGAGCTTCGTATTTTTCTTCCGCGGACTCCTTCGCCATGATCCGCGGCGGCCACGTGGACCTCTCGATTCTGGGCGCCATGCAGGTGGACGAGGAAGGCTCCATCGCCAATTACATGATCCCGGGCAAGATGGTCAAGGGAATGGGGGGCGCCATGGACCTGGTGGCGGGAGCCAAGAGGCTGGTCGTCACCATGGAGCACACGGCGCGCTCCGGGGAGCCGAAGATCCTGAAACGCTGCACGCTTCCCCTGACGGGATTGCGCTGCGTTCACCGCATCATCACCGATCTCTGCGTCTTCGACGTGGACCGAGAGGGCCGGCAACTCATGCTCGTGGAGCTTGCACCGGGCGTCACGGTCGAGGAGGTCCGGGGAAAGACGGAGGCCGCGTTCCGGGTCACCGCCGCCATCCGGCCGATGGACGCGTGAGACCGTCCGGAGTGGCAGGCGGTCGGGAATAGGTGGCAGGTGAGAAGCGACAGGACCCTGCGTCCGCCGTGCTCTTGCATGCGTCCTCTCTTGACCGTCCTCTCGCTCCTGCTTGCGGCGCATGCCCTGGCTCAGGAAATGGATCCCTTCGAGTCGCGCTTCCGGATGAAGCCGAAGTTCCAGATCAAGTTTCGAGTTCCGGAAAAGGGGGGAGAGGTCCGCCTCTACACCAGGAACCCGGTCCATTACGAAAAGGACCTTTTCTGGGAAGGCTCCGAGGAGGTCTTGATTGAGTACCAGGACGTCCGGATCACGGCCGACAGCGCTCACTACGATTTTCCGACCTGGACGGCGACGCTCACCGGTCACGTGATCATCGATCAGGGGCCGACGCGCCTGACGGGTGACCGCGCGACCTTCCATCTCGACTCGAAGACCGGGAGCCTCGAGACCGCCACGGCCGACCTCTCACCGGACTATCACATCGTCGCGGACTCGATCGAGAAGGTCGGCGAAGCGACCTACCGCGTCCACCATGGCGTCTTCACGGCGTGCGACATGCCCGATCCGGCCTGGTCCTTCTCTCTCTCCGACGCGCTCATCACTCTGGACGACTACGCGCGAATGAAGGACGTCGCCTTCCGGGTACGCCGCCTGCCTCTGCTCTACACACCGTACCTCTTCTGGCCGACCAAGGAGGACCGTGCCTCGGGGCTGCTCGTCCCGGGCGTGGGGTACACGGCCCAGCGGGGGGCGTACCTGGGTCTGACGCACTATTGGGTGACCGGCTACTCGACGGACCTGACGAGCAACCTGGACCTTTACTCGGGAGGTTCGATCGGGCTGGGGGAGGAGCTGCGCTGGAGACCATCCGCCGAGGCGGCGGGCATTCTTCAGGGGTACGTCATCCGCGACAAGGCCGCGACGGACTGTGTGCCGCTCTCGCAAGAGCCCTCGGGGGGAGAGGGGCCTTGCAGCCTCTCGGACGGGAGTGCGGGGGTCTTCGCCCGGCGTACGCTCAACCGCTGGAAGGTGCGCCTCGATCACGTGTCCAACGATCTCCCTTACGGTTTCCGTGGCGTGGTGTCCCTTCTACGCTACTCCGATGAACAGTATCTCCAGGATCTGGAGCGCTCCCTGGCTTACTCCTCCGCGCGGCAGGTCCCCTCCTTCGCCTTCCTGACGCGAAACTTCGGGGACAACTCGGTCAACCTGAGGCTCGAAAGAAACATCACCTACTACAGCACAACGGTCATCCAGGAGCGGCTCCCCTCGCTCGAGTACTTTCGGCGCACCTCGCCCATCGGAGAAACGCCGCTGTTTCTCTCGGCCGCGGCCTCCCTCTCTTACCTCTACATCGACCGCGGGCCGGACCTGCCGCGCGGGACCTATGGGCGGGCGGACATCCATCCCACGCTCTCGCTGCCCTGGAAGCGCATCCCGTGGCTCTCCGTGACGGCCACGGGCGGCGTCCGCTGGACGGGCTACACGGACTCGACCGACGCGGCGCAGACCAGCTTCACCGGATCCTCGTACGTGCGGCGGTACGCCGAGGCGGGGCTCTCGCTCGTGGGCCCCTCTTTTTCGCGTCTCTACACGGGCGGCTTCCTCGACTTTGGCAAGTTCAAGCACGTGATCGAGCCGCGCGTCGATTACAACTATGTCTCGGAGGTCCCAGACACTTTCCGCATCCCGACCTACGACGACATCGATCTGCAGCTCGGGCGCAACCAGGTGCGGTACGCGCTCGTGAACCGGCTGCTCGCCCGCTCGGCGGACCCGAAATCGGTCTCGGCGCAGGAGATTGGCTCGCTCGAGATCTCGCAGACATACGCCTTTCAGTTTCCACAGACCGTCTCTTCGACCCCGGGCGGCCAACCCCAGACCCCGCTCCCCCAGACAGGCCCCGTCGAGGGGAGGCTGCGTCTGTCCCCGGGCCGTCTCTTCCGTCTCGATAGCCAGCTCGCTTACAACACACATACCTCGCGCCTGACGGCTGCATCTGTTGCCGCGTCCGTTTCGTGGAATGCGAACTATCTCAACGCCACGTACTTCCTGAGCCGTCCCGTGCTCGCGGCGCCTCTGCCCCCCGGCGCGGTCTCGCCGAATTTCGACCAGATCCGTCTGGCCGCGGGCCTGAATCTCTGGAAGTCGTTTCGAGTGGAGACGCAATGGAACTACGACGCGAACCAGCACCTGCTTCTGGAGGACCGCTCGCTTCTGAGCTACAGGGGTTCCTGCTACACGGTCTTCTTCGAGCTGCGGCAGCTGCGCGTGCCTCCCACCCCGCGGCGCGACTACCGCGTCGTCATCAACCTGAAGGACATCGGGACGCTGCTCGACTTGAATGGTTCGCTCGACCGGATCTTCGGCCAGTAGCCGTCCCCCTTTTTAGCCCCAAGCCGTTTCGGCGCAATGACTTGCGAGAAGCGCGTGGACGTCTGGCCCGAGCGTACAATTGTCGCTCACCCATGAGTTCCGGTTCTCGCGTCGCCCTCTTGCGGGTCAGCGCAGCCGTTCTCCTATTGAGCGGTCTCGTCTCTTCCGCCGAGGCCGGGCACTACCGATGGACGACGGCCGGTCCAGAGCCCGGATTCGTCTTCCAGATCATCGTCAACCCGCAGGACTCGGACCGGATGCTCGCCATCGCCGGGTTCTACGGGTCGATGCTCTTCCGGACGGCCGATCGCGGGTTGACCTGGACGCAGGACGAAGGCCTGATCTACGCGCAGCGGATCGTGCAGGACCCGTCGCGCGCGGACGTGCTGTATACCCTCGGGGCAACGGGCGCCGTTTCCGGCGTCTTGAAGACGAGCAACGGCGGAGCGATGTGGGTGCCCGCGTATTCCGGTCTCCCGGCGAGCCCGCCCGTTTCCGCGCTCGCCCTCGCGCCGTCTTCGCCCGACACCCTGTATGCGGTGATCGCAGGCTCGCCGGGTCAGGTTTTCCGAAGCCTCGATGGAGCCGTGAGCTGGACGCTCGCGTCGAGTGTTTTTCCGTCGAGCTACGTTGGAGATCTCGAGGTGGATCCGACCGATACCTCGGTGCTCTACTCCGTGGCGTTTCCCGGCGGAATCCTGAAGAGCACGGACTCGGGCGCGACCTGGGCGACCGCGGGCTCGCTGCCCACGGCGACGCGCATTGTCATCGATCCGGCGAATCCCTCGACGCTCTACGCGGGGACGTCCGACGCAGGCGTGTCGAAGAGCACCGACGGTGGAGCGGGCTGGACACCCGCGAACGTGGGTATCGAAAGCAACTACGTCAGGGACATCGTGTTCGATCCCGCGGATTCGCGGAAGCTGTGGGTCGCGTCCCAGGGCTCCTCCGCGGCCACCGGGGGCGTCTTCGTGACGACGAACGACGGTCAGAGCTGGTCGCCCGTGGACCTGGGAGCGCCGACGCCCATCGCCACGGCGGTCGCGGTCGATCCGCGCAATCCCTCTCTCGTCTATGCCGCTGGCAGCGCGAGCGTTCTTCGCGGCGGCGTTCATGCAAGCGCCGACGGGGGCGCGACGTGGGCATCTCGCGAGAAGGGTCTGTCGGGGTACTACAGCTACGCAGTGGCGGCCCATCCCTCGCAGGGCGCCTCCGCGTATTGCGTCTCCGGCGCGGGCGTGTACCGGACCGACGATGCCGGTGCCGGATGGACTTTGCGAGGCACGGCGCCGTTCGGCCTGGTCGCCCTCGTGCTCGACCCGTCCGGTGCGGACACCCTCTATGCAGGGTACGCGTCCCCCGGCGGGAACGGCGTCGTCAAGAGCGTGGACGGCGGCGCAACCTGGGCCACGACCGGTCTCGCGCTTTCCCTGCTCCGCCGGCTCGCGATCTCGCCGAGCGCGCCCGATCACCTGCTGGCCGCCGGCCTGGAGGGTCTTTTCGGCACGTCCGACGGTGGAGGCCTGTGGTCGCCTCTTCTCGGCGGGGACGTCCGGGCGGCAGCCGTGGATCCCGCGGATACGACGATCCTTTACGCTGGGTTCTGGCTCTCGACCCCAACCGGGGACGGCCTGCTGCGTTCGGTGGACGGCGGCGCGTTGTGGACGGCGCCGAGCGGCCTCCCCACGAGCTATCCGCGCATCTTCGACATCGCGGTGCCGAGAACCGATCCCTCCCACGTCTACGTCGCCGCCAATGGCGGTGGTCTCTACAGGAGCGTCGACCGGGGATTGAGTTTCGCCCCGGCCGCGACGGGTTTGCCGGCCGGTTTCTGGCCCAGCCGTATCGCGGGCGACCTCTCGGACGCAGCGACGCTCTTCGTCGTGGGAGGGCCGCCGCCGGCAGCGACACCCGTCACGGGAAGCCGGTCGCCGACCGCAACGGCTCCCGCCAACGTCTTCCGGACGCGCAACGCGGCGGACACGTGGACTCCGCTGCCCGGCTTCCTGCCAGCCTGGAGCGTTCTGGATTTCAACGTCGCGGCCGACGGGAGGACCGTGTACGCGTCGACGCTTTCCGGCGTCTTCCAGTTCGAGCGGTCCTTCCTCGATGTGCCCGACGCCGACATGTTTTGGGCTTCCGTGGACGCGGCGGCGATGAACGGCGTCACGGCGGGTTGCGGCGGCGGACGCTTCTGCCCGGCGGCGCCGACCTCCCGTGCGAGCGCGGCGGTCTTTCTCCTGCGCGGAAAGAATGGAGCGGCCTACGCGCCGCCGCCGGCGTCGGGAACGGTCTTCGGAGACGTCGCGGCCGGCTCTCCCGCGGCCGACTTCATCGAGGAGCTCTTCAACGGGGGAGTCACGGCGGGCTGCGGCGGCGGGAACTACTGTCCGGGCGCATCCCTGACGCGGGCGGAGATGGCGGTCCTCCTGCTCAGGACCGAGCACGGCAGCGCGTATCTGCCGCCTCCCGCCACGGGCGCAGTCTTCGCCGACGTCCCGGCCGACGCCTTCGCCGCCGCCTGGATCGAGCAGCTCTTCGCGGAGGGCATGACCGCGGGCTGCGGCTCCGGAAACTTCTGTCCCGAAGCGCCCGTTTCGCGGGCGCAGGCCGCTGCGCTCGTCGTGCGCGCGTTCGGCCTGTCCTAGCCGGGTCCAAGAAGGCCGGCAGCGGCTTTGGGTATGATCCTGCCCCGATGAAGGGGCTCATCCTGTCCGGGGGCAAGGGCACCCGTCTGCGCCCTCTGACCTACACGCGGGCCAAACAGCTGGTGCCGGTGGCCAACAAGCCCGTGCTCTTCTACGGTGTCGAGGCGATCGTGGCAGCGGGCATCCGGGAGATCGGTGTCGTGGTCGGAGACACACGGGAAGAGATCCAGGCCGCCCTCCAGGACGGCGAGCGGTTCGGGGCCAGGGTCACCTACATCGAGCAGGACGCGCCCCGGGGTCTGGCGCATGCCGTGATGATCTCCGAAAAGTTTCTCCGCGGCGAGCCCTTCGTGATGTACCTGGGGGACAACTTGATCGCTGACGGCATCACAGGCCTCGTGGACGAGTACCGGCGGTTGGGCTGCAACTCGCAGATCCTGCTTGCCAGAGTCGGCAACCCGGAACAGTTCGGTGTTGCGGAGCTCGAGAACGGCCGCGTCGTGCGCTTGACCGAGAAGCCAAAGGCACCGAAGTCGGACCTGGCGCTCGTCGGCGTGTACATGTTCGACGACACGATTTGGGAAGCCGTCCACGCGATCCGGCCGAGCGCGCGACAGGAGCTCGAGATCACAGAGGCCATTCAGTGGCTGATCGACCACGGCAAGAGCGTGCACCCGCACATCGTCTCCGGCTGGTGGAAGGACACGGGCAAGATCGAGGACATGCTGGAGGCCAACCGCATCATTCTGGACACGTTCACGGCCCGGGGCTTGGAAAACCTGGACCCCGGCTGCCGCGGGGAGGGAAAGGTCGTCATCGAGAAGGGAGCGCGTCTCTCAAACAGCACCGTCCGGGGCCCTGCGATCCTCGGGGCCGGCGCGGAAATCCGCGACGCGTTCGTGGGCCCGTACACTGCGATCGGGCCGGACTGTTTCATCGAGCGGTGCGAGATCGAGAACTCGATTGTCCTGCAGGGGTCGCGCCTCGAGCGGATCCCCGTCCGGATCGCCGATTCCTTGATCGGCACCAATGTCCGGATCCACCCGGGGGCCGAGCGGCCTCGCGTCCACCGTTTCTTGATCGGTGACAACTCGGAGATCGGCATCGTATGAAGGCGCTCGTCACCGGAGGCTGCGGCTTTATCGGCTCAAACTTCATCCGGCATTTCTTCGCCTCCCGCGGCCCGGGGGTCTCCGTGGTCAATCTCGACAAGCTGACTTACGCCGCCAATCCGGCCAATCTGGCCGATTTGGAGAACCGCCCGAACTACCGCTTTCTGCGCGGCGACATCGCCGACCCGGAGGCGGTCCATGCCGCCATGGACGGGTGCACGCATGTCGTGAACTTCGCCGCCGAAACGCACGTGGATCGCTCCCTTCTGGGGGACGCCTCCTTTATCGAGACCGACGTGCGCGGAGTCTTCGTGCTTCTGGAGGAGGCCAGACGCCGCAGCATTCGGCGATTCATCCAGATCTCGACCGATGAGGTCTACGGCTCGATTGCCGAAGGGTCCTTCCGGGAGGACGCGGCCTTAAACCCGCGCAACCCCTACGCGGCCTCGAAGGCCGGGGGCGACCGCCTGGCTTACTCCTACTGGGCCTCTTACGGAGTCCCTGTCGTGATCACGCGGGCTTCGAACAACTACGGGCCGTACCAGTATCCCGAGAAGCTGATCCCGCTCTTCGTCACGAACGCGATCGAGGGGGAGTCTCTTCCCCTCTATGGCGACGGCCGGAACGTGCGTGACTGGCTGTACGTGCTCGACCACGCCGCGGCGATCGACTTCCTGCTCGAGGCGGGAGAGCCCGGGGAGACCTACAACATCGCCGGCGGAAACGAGGCGGAGAACATCGAGATCACCCGCCGCGTGTTGAAGGCGCTCGGCAAGCCGGAGAGCCTGATCCGCTTTGTGGACGACCGGCCGGGGCACGACCGGCGCTACTCGCTCGACGCCGGCAGGCTCGCGCGCCTGGGGTTTACGCCGAGGACGCCCTTCGAACAGGGCCTGGCCGAGACGATCGCCTGGTACCGCGCCCACGAAGAGTGGTGGCGCCCGATCAAAGAGAGAGACACCGCGTACCGCGACTTCTACCGGTCGCAGTACGAACGCCGCCTGCAGACTTCCTCCGCCGGCGCCAAGAAACCGGGCTAGGCGAAGCCGTCAAGCGTCAAACGTGAAACGTAAAGCGAGGTGCGGGGTGAGGCGGACCCCCTGCTCCGTTTCACGTTTTACGCTTTACCTTTCACGTCCATGAGCGAGGCCGTTGTCGCCACGGCGGAACCGGTTCCGGAGGTTCTGGCCGCCCCTCATCCCGTCGCACAGCTGCGCCGCCGCGTTCTCGTGACGGGAGCCGCGGGGATGTTGGGATCGGATCTCGTCCCGGTGCTAGCCGGGGCGGGTTTCGAGGTCTTCGCGCGGCCGCATTCGGACCTGGACATCACCGACGAGGAGCAGGTCCGCGGGGCTTTTCGACAGCTGCATCCGGAGACCGTGATCAATTGCGCCGCTTTCACAAATGTCGACG
>JBOGJN010000193.1:0-4083 GCA_050745445.1 Thermoanaerobaculia bacterium | reverse complement strand
GCTCTCGACCGTCTATTACGTCTGCGAGGCGTTCGGGTGGGAGGCCGGGGTGGACAAGAAGTACGGGGAGGCCAAGGCCTTCTACGGGATCTACACCGCGATGATCGTGATGGGCGCGGCGGTCGTCTTGCTGCCCGAGTTTCCGCTCATCCAGGTCATGTTCCTTTCCCAGGTCGCAAACGGCATGGCGCTCCCCTTCGTGCTCGTCTTCATGTTGCTGCTCGTCAACCGCAAATCCCTCATGGGAGACGCCGTCAACGGCCGGTTCTTTAATGCGGTGGCGTGGGTGACCACGGTCGTCATGATCCTCTTGACGCTCCTGCTCGTGGGCGGGAGCTTCGGTCTTCGCATCGGGGCCCGTTAAGCGGGCCCCTGCGGACGTGGCCAAACTTGGTAGCATCTGAGGGTTCAGAGTCGAGAGGCTTAAAAATGAGCTTGCGGAAGAAGATTGTCCTCGTTGCCGGCGTGCTCGTCTTCGGGGTCATCGCGTTTGTGGTCATCTCGTTCGGGCCACGAAACATCCTGGGCATGCTGCGCTACGACCAGCGCAAGGAGGGAAGCCTCAAGGTCGGCGACCGCCCGCCGGACGTGGAGCTAGTCGCACTCGATGGTCAGAGCCGCGTGCGCCTTGCCGGCAGCATCGGACACGAGCCGCTCGTTCTCCTCTTCGGCAGCTTTACCTGACCCCCGTTCCGGCGCTCGGTCGAGCGCGTGCAGGCGATGCACCGGAAATACGGGGACCGCGTCCGCTTCCTGACGATCTATATCAAGGAGGCGCACCCGGAGGACGAGTGGCAGATGGACTCGAACGAGAAGGAAGGAGTCTGTTACCCGCAGCCCAGGACGACCGCGCAGCGTGTCGCCATCGCCAACGACTTCGTCAAGCGGTTTCACTACGAGATCCCGCTCGTCGTGGACCCGATCGAAAACCCTGCCAACGCCGCTTACGCCGGGTGGCCCGAGCGCTTCTACGTCGTGGACGAACAGGGAGTGATCGTCTACAAGGGCAAACCCGGCCCCTTCGGGTACCACCCGGAAGAGGTCGAAGCCTGGCTGGCGAAGAGGTTCCCGAAGACCTAGTCCGCGCCTGTCTTCTTCCGGAACTCGCTGCGCCGGGCCCAGAGGTACAAAAGGATGGCCAGGTTGATCGCCAGAAGCGCGTAACGGCGCGGCGCGTCCGGCCGGTGGACGATCTCGTAGAGCTCGAGCGGGATTCCCAGGGCCGTCAGCACGATCGTGAAGTAGGTGGACCACCAGACCCGCGCTGCCAGCAGCGAGCCCTCCACAAGAAAGACCGCGCCCACCAGCAGCGACGCGAAACCGAAGCCGGTTGCCTGCCGTGGCGTGATCGGCTGGATCAGGTCGGCCACGTGGTGAACCAGCTCGTTTTCGCGCGAGACGGAGAAAAAATCCGCGATGCGGATAGCCGAGGGCATCTCGCTCGCTCGTGCGAGCTTCAGGGCGATGACGCCGAAGAGCACAAAGGTTGCCGCCTTGAGCCACTTGAAGAGGATGATCGCGAGAAAACCCGCCGACATCCCCTTCTTGTGTTGAGGCGCGGGTCCGCTTATCTGGGTCACCAGTTGTCCTTCATCTTGATTGGGCGGCAGGATCCTATCCGGTTTGCGGTGGCCAAGCCGGGCCCTTCTGCGTCGAGGGCGCAGAGCCGGGGGACAGGGTCCCGTCGGGACGGCGGACCAGCTATATCAATCCTGATATAGCGAACTCAGCGCGTCGCGGGTCGCCGGCCGCGGTTCCGCGCTCCCGGTGCGCGCAGGTCCGCCTCGGTCAGACGCCGTGCCGCTTCGGCGAGCGTTTCCTCTTTCTTGGCGAAGTTGAGACGCGCGCGCGTCCTGCCGCCTCCGCGCGCATAGAAGGAGGAGCCCGGCACGGCGATGACGCCCACTTTGCGGGCGAGAAAGTCCACGAATTTCCAGTCGTCGCTCCAGCCAAGAGGCCTGGCGTCCACCATCACGTAGTAGGCGCCTTGCGGCGGCGTGAAGGCGAGGCCTGAGCGCTCGAGCGCGCCGAGCAGGATCGAGCGGCGCCGCGCGTAGGTGCTCCGCAGATCCTCGTAGTAGGCATCCGGCAGGGCAAGCGCCACGCGCCCGGCCTCCTGAAAGGGAGTGGGCGCACAGAGCGTCAGGTAATCGTGCACCTTCCGGATCAGGGAGGTCAGCCGCGACGCGGCCGCGGCCCAGCCCACCCGCCAGCCGGTGACTGCGTAACTCTTGCCCAGGCCCGAGAGCGTCACCGTGCGATCCTCCATGCCGGGCAGCGAGCCGAGGCTCACGTGGGCATGGCCGTCGAACCAGATGTGCTCGTAGATTTCGTCCACGACGGCGATCAGGCCGAAGCGCTGGCAGAGCCCCGCGATTGCGGCGAGCTCTTCACGGCTGAAGACGCGGCCGGAAGGGTTGCCGGGCGTGTTCAAGAGGAGAAGCCGCGAGTGAGCATTGATAGCTCGTGAGAGGCGGGGCAGATCCAGAGCGTAGTCGGGCTCCGCGAGGGTGACGAAACGCGGCCGCACGCCAGCTAGGACGCAGGCCGGCAGATAGTTCTCGTACCACGGTTCGAGGATCACGACCTCATCCCCCGGTTCCGTCAGGGCGAGCACGGAGGCGACCAGGGCTTCGGAGACGCCGCAGGTGATCGTGACCTCGGTCTCGGGATCCACGGTCATGGCGTTGAAGCGCGCGCACTTTCGGGCGACGGCCTGCCGGAATTCCGGGGAGCCCCAGGTGAAGCTGTATTGGTGATGCGTTGGGTCCCGGAGGACTCGCTCCAGGGCCGCGACGAGCTCCGCGGGCGGGTCAAAGTCGGGAAGACCCTGAGCAAGGTTGATTCCTCCGACCTCGGCGGAAAGACGCGTCATCTCCCGGATAACGGATTCCTGGAACGGGCGCGTGCGCCGGGAAAGACGCGGGGGGCGTTTCTTCCGTGTGGTCCTCTTCACGGCGGCCTTAGACTACAGGCCGCTTGCGCCGACCGGAATAAGGATTTTGTTTGTGAGCATGCGGCCGCCGTCGAGTCTCCGCCACACGCTTTCGACCGTCGAGTACTTCACATTCGGGTTCGGCACGATGATCGGTGTGGGCTGGGTCGTGCTGATGGACGACTGGCTCGCCCGCGGCGGCCCGGCCGGCGCCACGCTCGGTTTTTTGGCCGGCGGGCTCCTGCTCCTGCCCGTGGCCCGCACGTACGGCCGCATGGTGCGCGAGATCCCGGACGCGGGAGCCGAGATCGCCTACGCGGAGGGGGTTTTTCCGCCCCTCGTGAGTTTTGCGGCCGCGTGGACGATGGTGCTCGCCTACGCCATCGTCTGCCCGTGGGAGGCAGTCGCGATCGGAAACCTCCTGGCGCGCGTGATTCCGGCTCTTAACAGCGTTGCCCTCTACACGCTCGCCGGCAAGACGATCTATGCCCCGCGGATGGCCGCGGGGCTCCTCCTGACCGTCTTCATCGCGGTCTTGAATGTCCGCGGCATTCGCGCGAGCGGTGTCTTTCAGAACGCGATGACGTTTAGCCTGCTTCTCCTCTTCGCGTTGTTCACGGCGCTCGGCTTTGCGCGTGGGAGCCCCGAGAACTGGCACCCTCTCTTTGCCCGGCCGGGCGCGGGCGGCGCGGCGCTCTCGGTCTTGCTCGTCCTGCAGATCGTGCCCTACTTCATGACCGGATTCGAATCCGTGGGGAAGGAATCCGAGGAGGCCCGGCCGGGGCTTGACCCCGGAAGCTTCGGCCGCGCGATCCTGCTCGCGGCGGTCGTGGGTTGCCTTTTCTACGCGACGATCATTGCCGTGACCTCTTTTGTCTTTCCCTGGAGGGAGCTGGTCGCCGGACATCTGGGCACGGAGGCGGCCTTCGAACGCGCGTTTTACTCCCGGTTTGCCGCCCGCGTGATCGTTTTTGCGGCGTTTCTGTCGCTCCTGAAGATCTTCAACGGAAATTTCGTGGCTTCCACCCGGCTGCTCTTCGGGATCGGGCGCCGGAATCTGATTCATCCGGGTCTGGCGCGGGTGCATCCGGTCTTCGGCACGCCGCGCAACGCCATCTGGCTCATGGCCGCCTTGACGGGTCTGACCT